>NZ_JAHQUN010000154.1:0-405 GCF_019052485.1 Bacteroides sp. MSK.20.82 | reverse complement strand
TGCGGAAGTAGCTCAGTTGATAGAGCATTAGCCTTCCAAGCTGAGGGTCGCGGGTTTGAGCCCCGTCTTCCGCTCTTTTTTTTCTTGCTGTTATAGCTCAGCGGTAGAGCACTTCCTTGGTAAGGAAGAGGTCCCGGGTTCAAGTCCCGGTAACAGCTCATAAAGATGTAAATGCTGATTATTAATCAAATAAATAACAAGTAAAGCTATGGCTAAAGAGAAATTTGAACGTACCAAACCGCACGTAAACATTGGTACAATCGGTCACGTAGACCACGGTAAGACAACGTTGACAGCTGCTATCACTACTGTGTTGGCAAAAAAAGGTCTTTCTGAATTGCGTTCTTTCGATTCTATCGACAACGCTCCTGAAGAAAAAGAAAGAGGTATTACTATCAATACTTC
>NZ_JAHQUN010000153.1:0-408 GCF_019052485.1 Bacteroides sp. MSK.20.82 | reverse complement strand
GCCGGGGTTCTGATAACCCAGTACGACGGAAGAAAGAACCTGAACAAGAGCGTTTCGGAACTGGTACAGGAAACATTCCAGGGCAAAGTGTTCAGCACCCATATACGCAACGCAATTGCGCTGGCCGAAGCCCCGACACAAGGGCAGGATATTTTTCACTACGCCCCCAAATCTGCCGGGGCAGAGGACTACGAGGGTGTATGTAACGAACTGCTAACAGAAATAAAGTAACCATATGGCAAAGAAGAACGATTTAAAAAACAGTATGTCGGCCGGACTGACCGGGGGGTTAGACAGCCTGATCCAATCCACGGCCGGGCAAAAAGAGGCTCAAAAGCCGAAGAAGGCGAAAACCGTGCATTGTAATTTTGTCATGGACGAAACCTATCACCAGAACTTAAAGCTGAT
>NZ_JAHQUN010000152.1:0-413 GCF_019052485.1 Bacteroides sp. MSK.20.82 | reverse complement strand
AAACATGGCATGATGAAATGATACCGAATTATCATTCCTGGCACACCCTGCAGAACGACATTTTGATACCAAATACAAAAAGCTGCCGGAAGCCGGACACAAAAAATTGATACCATAAAACTATAGGGAAAAAGAACAAAGAGAAAACACTATATATAAATAATATATGAACATATAATATATGAACCTATAAACATATAATATATGATTAATATACTCCACTTCCAGAAAGAGCAACACGAAGAATCTTCTTTTCCCTAAAGTTCTTTGTGTCGTTTCTCTCTATACCTGAATACAGGAAAACGGCTGCATCATAAAAGAAAAGACACCGACACCATTCAGGAACTACCGCCCATCGGCAAAAGGATTGCATCTAATTGATACCTTTTCTGCCTGCACTGGAGAGAAACCGG
>NZ_JAHQUN010000151.1:0-426 GCF_019052485.1 Bacteroides sp. MSK.20.82 | reverse complement strand
GGATGCAGGATTTTCTTCTGGCTATAGATGCATATTCTGCTGCTTGTACGGATAAGCCAGTGGAACAGATAAAATCCGGATTCTCGGAATTACTAAAGAGATATATCGAGATGAATAATGACAATGTAATTGGTACTTATATTCAGACAGTTTACCGGTCATCACTATAATACGAAAAATATTCTTTTTCATTTCTATAACAAATAAGATATACGAATACAGAGATAATTAAATAAACAAGAGCTCAATCATAATAATCCTTCTCCTGATATCTTCCGGATTAATGCACTACTTCTTTATGAAGGGGATATCCATAAGACGAGAAACAAAGATGCGCCCTTGCGAAAGTCCGGATTTTTGTATTATTATGTTTCTAAGGACGTTCCTGTTCCCACATTTCCCCTTTTTCCCCAGGAACGTCCTTTT
>NZ_JAHQUN010000150.1:0-440 GCF_019052485.1 Bacteroides sp. MSK.20.82 | reverse complement strand
TTCTCACTCATCGGATCAACCGCATGCCATCTACCCAATGCAGCATCATACATACGCGCCCCATAATCATACCAATCAAGACCATTCTTCCTATCCAGCTCCTTACCGTTATACTAATAAGGCTGCACAGCATTACTTACCGAACTTGATAGCAGACCGCCAAACGGATAATAATGGTTCACTTCTTCAACATTACCACTCTGGTCTACAACCACACGGTTATTACCCAAATGATCCTGGACAAAATAGTGATACTTAGAATCGGCCAGTGTAACATAGCCAGCTTCTGTAAGCAACTTGACAGGGATTCCATTTTCATAGATCACATTGCCGCAATAATCAGTTACTGTAGTATCACTCCCTATGATATGCGTCGTACGAAGTTTTATTCCATCAGCATCATAAAGATAAGAAATGACATGACCGTTTTCAAATTCTAT
>NZ_JAHQUN010000149.1:0-446 GCF_019052485.1 Bacteroides sp. MSK.20.82 | reverse complement strand
TTTGAATATGATAATGCTACTTCGTTTGCCGATTGCTCTTCCTGAGCACTCCCGGCTTTCTTCTGACCGCTGCAGGAAACTAAAACTCCCGCTGCGAGACAACAAGCTAATGGGTAAAATACTTTTTTCATATAATATCAATTTATTTTTTTGATCTTTAATTTCCTCTTATCGTGGCATATCAGGCAAATTCCATCCTTCGCGATAATTATGTTTCACCAATTCGGCTGCGAATTGTTTCGCATTGATCGGATCTGTCCAGGTCTTATTGAATGACGGGTGACCATCATGAATTGTAAATCCGTCCTTAATGCAGGTTCTGAGTGTTTCGTTATCACCGATATTAGTGAAGCACATATTAGCGCCGTCCCATTCCAATGTCTTGTTCAATCCTTGCAGACGGATAGCCAATACACCCATTACCACCATTTCATTCATCGGTCCCG
>NZ_JAHQUN010000021.1:0-99703 GCF_019052485.1 Bacteroides sp. MSK.20.82 | reverse complement strand
TGAAAACGTTGATTGCTCCGAGTATCAGTGAGGCTGACGAAAACGGAAGTTTCCACCAATGGGTACGCCCTATCAAGATTGAAGACTTGCTGGGTCGTTCAGAAATTCATATCAATATGGAGGAGGTGATGACTGAGTTCTGTGGCAAGGTTGTGCTGGTGACAGGAGCTGCCGGTAGTATTGGTAGCGAACTTTGCCGGCAACTGGCTCAGATGAACATCAAGAAGCTGATCATGTTTGATTCCGCCGAGTCACCTTTGCATAATGTCCGTCTGGAATTTGAGAAGAATTATCCCGGTCTTGATTTTGTTCCTGTCATTGGAGATGTCCGCGTGAAAGAACGTCTCCGTATGGTCTTCGAAACTTATCAGCCTCAGATCATCTTTCATGCCGCTGCTTATAAGCATGTTCCGTTAATGGAAGAGAATCCCTGTGAAGCTGTACTGGTCAACGTTGTCGGCTCTCGCCAGGTTGCTGATATGGCAGTTGAATACGGAGCTGAAAAGATGATCATGGTTTCTACCGATAAGGCTGTAAATCCTACCAATGTAATGGGATGCTCGAAACGATTAGCTGAAATCTATGTACAGAGCTTGGGCTGTGCCATCCGTGAGGGCAAAGTGAAAGGCCATACCAAATTTATCACTACCCGCTTTGGTAACGTCTTGGGTAGTAACGGCTCTGTAATTCCCCGTTTTAAAGAACAGATCGAGAATGGCGGTCCTGTCACAGTGACTCACCCCGATATCATTCGTTTCTTTATGACTATTCCCGAAGCTTGTCGCTTGGTAATGGAGGCCGCTACTATGGGTGAAGGCAATGAGATTTTTGTCTTTGAGATGGGAAAAGCCGTGAAGATTGTTGATCTGGCCACCCGTATGATCGAATTGGCCGGTTATCGTCCCGGTAAAGATATTGAGATCAAGTTTACGGGATTGCGTCCGGGTGAGAAGCTTTATGAAGAAGTCCTGAGCGATAAAGAGAATACGATTCCTACCGAGAATAAGAAGATAATGATAGCGAAGGTACGTCATTATGAGTATACTGATATCCTTGAAACTTATGGAGAGTTTGAGAAGTTATCCCGTACGGTAAAGATCATGGACACAGTGAAACTAATGAAGAGAGTGGTACCTGAATTTAAATCCAAGAACTCGCCGAAGTTTGAGGTCTTGGATAGATAACTAGAATAATTCTGAACACTAACATAAATCAACAATGGATACAAAAGAATTGAAGATTGCTGTTGCAGGTACCGGCTATGTTGGTCTTAGCATAGCAACGCTTTTGTCGCAACATCATCAGGTGACGGCAGTCGATGTGATTCCTGAGAAAGTAGATATGCTTAATCGTAAACAATCGCCTATTCAGGATGAGTATATAGAGAAATATTTGTCTGAAAAGTCATTGAATCTAACGGCTACGCTTGACGGCGCCGAGGCCTACAGTGATGCTGATTTTGTGGTTATAGCGGCTCCTACTAACTATGATCCGGTGAAAAACTATTTTGATACTCATCATATAGAGGATGTCATTGACTTGGTTTTAAGTGTCAATCCTGATGCTGTGATGGTAATTAAGT
The DNA here is from genome assembly GCF_019052485.1 of Bacteroides sp. MSK.20.82. Taxonomy (NCBI): domain Bacteria; kingdom Pseudomonadati; phylum Bacteroidota; class Bacteroidia; order Bacteroidales; family Bacteroidaceae; genus Bacteroides; species Bacteroides sp. MSK.20.82. The sequence goes on along the minus strand of NZ_JAHQUN010000021.1, from coordinate 98,121 downwards.
CTACTATTCCAGTAGGATATTGTCGTGGACTTTATTTGAAGTATGCCCGAAAGGGAGTCAGGAAGCTTAACTTGCTTTTTTCTCCTGAGTTTCTTCGTGAGAGCATGGCCCTTTATGATAACCTTTATCCAAGTCGTATCATTGTTGGTTATCCAAAGTTGATTGATAGCGAGCAGTTCGACGAGGAAAATGAAGCAATAAAGGTCATTGCGAATATTCCTGTCTTAGAGAAGGCTGCGCATACTTTTGCCGCATTGCTTCAGGAAGGTGCAATCAAGGAAGATATTCCTACGCTTTTTATGGGTATCAAGGAGGCAGAGGCTGTTAAGCTGTTTGCTAATACCTATCTTGCATTGCGTGTCAGTTATTTTAATGAACTTGATACTTATGCAGAGATGAAAGGTCTGGATTCTCAGTCGATAATACAGGGTGTTGGTCTTGATCCTCGTATTGGTACACATTATAATAATCCTAGTTTTGGTTATGGCGGTTATTGTTTGCCTAAAGACACGAAACAACTATTGGCTAATTATCAGGATGTTCCTCAGAACATGATGACTGCTATTGTCGAAAGTAACCGTACAAGAAAAGACTTCATAGCAGATCAAGTCTTGCGTAAAGCTGGTTATTATACTGCCTCCTGCTCATGGGATGCCCAGAAAGAGCAAAAAATAACCATTGGTGTATATCGTTTGACCATGAAGTCCAATTCTGACAACTTCCGTCAGAGTGCCATTCAAGGGATTATGAAGCGTATCAAGGCGAAGGGTGCTACTATTGTGATTTTCGAGCCTACTATGCAAGATGGTGAAACATTCTTTGGTAGCCAAGTGGTCAATAACTTAATCAAATTCAAGGAAATAAGTCAGGCCATCATCGCCAACCGCTACGATTCTTGTCTGGATGATGTGAAAGAGAAGGTATATACTCGTGACATTTTCCAAAGAGATTAACTTTATGGTAACATACAATGTTAGTTTAGAGAACAAAGTGGTTTTGGTGACTGGTGCAGCCGGTTTTATCGGAGCCAATTTGGTGAAACGTTTGCTAAATGAGTTTGATAGCGTGAAAGTCATCGGTATTGATAGTATTACCGAATACTATGACGTACGTTTAAAGTATGAACGCTTACAAGAATTGTCTGCTTACGGTGACAGATTTGTTTTCATAAAAGACAGTATTGCTAAAAAGGAAATTGTTGAGTCTATTTTCACTAACTACCATCCTCAGGTAGTCGTGAATCTTGCTGCACAAGCTGGTGTACGTTATAGCATCACTAACCCTGATGCTTATATTGAAAGTAACCTTATTGGATTTTATAACATCTTAGAGTCCTGTCGTCATCATAGCGTGGAGCATTTAGTATATGCTTCTTCCAGTAGTGTGTATGGAAGCAATAAGAAAGTGCCTTATAGTACCGATGATAAGGTGGACAATCCTGTATCACTCTATGCTGCTACTAAAAAGAGCAATGAGTTAATGGCTCATGCTTATAGCAAGCTCTATAACATACCAAGCACAGGTCTGCGATTCTTCACTGTTTACGGTCCCTGCGGTCGTCCAGATATGGCATATTTTGGCTTTACCAACAAACTTCGTGAGGGTAAGACCATCCAAATATTCAATTACGGCAACTGCAAACGCGACTTCACCTATGTTGATGATATTGTAGAGGGTATTGTCTGTATCATGCAGCATGCTCCTGAGAAGAAAAATGGCGAGGACGGACTTCCAATCCCACCATACAAGGTATATAATATCGGTAACAACTCACCTGAGAATCTCCTTGATTTCGTGACCATTCTTCAAGAAGAGCTCATAGCAGCCAAGGTACTTCCTGATGATTACGATTTTGAGACACACAAAGAATTAGTGCCAATGCAGCCAGGTGATGTTTCTGTCACCTATGCTGACACAACTTCATTGGAACAAGATTTTGGCTTCAAGCCATCAATCTCACTACGTAAGGGCTTAAGGGCTTTCGCTCAATGGTACTCGAAGTACTATAAGTGTGAAGAGTAGTTTATGCTAAGTTAGTCGAAGTACCAATTACTATGGCACCTGCGAATATCCCCTTTAGACCTTCGTCTTTAGCCTTTCCTTTCCTCTTTCTCAAAATATTTAGTTACTGCTACTGTATTTTGCAACTTTTCTTCTAGTGATAATTCTGTGGTTAGGCTGCTTACAAAAGAATAAAAAATAAAATAATAACAGTCAAATTATGGCAAAGAAAGTTATGCTAGTTTTCGGAACCCGGCCAGAGGCAATCAAGATGTGCCCATTGGTAAAAGAGTTCCAGAAGCGCAACGATGAGTTCGAAACTATCGTATGTGTTACCGGTCAGCATCGTGAAATGCTTGATCAAGTTCTCAAAATCTTTGATGTGAAGCCTGATTACGACCTCAACATCATGAAGCAAGGTCAGGATCTTACTGATGTGACTGCACGTGTCCTCACCGGTCTTCGTGATGTGTTCAAAGAGTGTCGTCCAGATGTTGTACTCGTTCATGGTGACACCACTACCTCAATGGCAGGTGCCCTTGCAGCGTTCTATTCCCAGATTCCTGTAGGTCACGTGGAGGCAGGTCTTCGCACTCATAATATTTACTCTCCATGGCCAGAGGAGATGAACCGTCAGATTACAGGACGTATTGCTACCTATAACTTTTCTCCAACTCCACTTTCTGAGAAGAACCTGTTGGAGGAGAAAGCTCATGGCAACATCTATGTGACCGGTAATACCGTTATTGATGCCCTTTATATGGTAGTTAATAAACTTAAGACCGATGATGCGCTCGCTAAGGAGCAAGACAACGTACTCGTACAGGCAGGTTACGATGTAACACGTCTTGCTAACGGCAAGAAGCTTGTCCTCATCACTGGTCACCGTCGCGAGAACTTTGGTGACGGCTTCATTCGTATGGTAACTACAATGAAGGATCTTTCAGAAAAATATCTTGAGGTTGACTTCGTATATCCTATGCACCTCAATCCTAACGTGCGCAAGCCTATCCACGAAGTGTTTGGTGAAGATCTTACTCGTCCTAACTTTTTCTTTATTGAGCCACTTCAGTATCTCGAGTTTGTACACCTTATGAGTAGAGCTACTATTGTCTTGACCGATTCTGGTGGAATCCAAGAGGAGGCTCCAGGACTTGGAAAGCCAGTACTCGTAATGCGTGATACCACAGAGCGTCCTGAAGCACTTGCATCTGGTACTGTTCATCTTGTGGGAACAGATTATGATAAGATTATGAATGAGGTAAGCGTCCTCCTTGACGATGCAGCAGCATATGATGCTATGAGCAAAGCAGTTAACCCTTACGGTGATGGACAGGCTTGCTGTCGCATTGCAGACATCCTTGCTGACAAAGAGACAGAACGTTACGATGTCAATTTCATCCCAACAACAGAAAATAACAACAAAAAATAACTCATTAAAAATCAAACTCATGATTAATGTAATTGGATTGGGTTACATCGGTCTTCCGACCGCCCTTATGATGGCCTCTCACGGAGTTGAGGTCATCGGTACTGACTACAACGAGCAGCTCGTTAATACCCTCAATGCAGGTCACACCACCTTCAAAGAGGATGGTATCGACGAACTCTTTCATAATGCCCTCAAAGCTGGCATCAAGTTCACTACAGAGTACCAGAAGACAGACATGTATGTCGTGTCCGTTCCTACACCATACGACAAGTTTTCAAAGAAGGTTGACGCATGCTATGTAGTAGCAGCTGTCAAGGAAGTGATGAAGGTTTGTCCTAAGGGAGCAACCGTAGTTATCGAGTCAACTGTCAGTCCAGGAACCATCGACAAGTTCGTACGTCCTGTCATCGAGGAGAACGGCTTCAAGATTGGTGAGGACATAAACCTTGTGCACGCTCCTGAGCGTATTATCCCAGGCAACATGATTTATGAGCTTCTTCACAACAACCGCACTATTGGTGCTGACTCGCGTGAGATTGGTGAGAAGGTAAAAGAGTACTATGCAAGCTTCTGTCAGGGTGATATTGTAGTAACCGATATTCGTACTGCGGAGATGACCAAGGTGGTTGAAAACACCTTTCGTGCAGTTAACATCGCTTTCGCTAACGAGCTTGCACGTATCTGTCGTCACGACAATATGAACGTATACGAGATTATCCGCATCTGCAACATGCACCCACGTGTAAATATTCTTCAGCCAGGACCTGGTGTAGGTGGGCATTGTATTTCTGTCGACCCATGGTTCCTCGTTGGAGACTATCCACAGCTCGCTAAGGTAATCGATGAGTCGATGAAGACTAACGATAGCCAGCCAACATTCGTTCTTGAGCGCATTTATGAGATCATGAAGGAGAACAATATCACCGATAACCGTAAAGTAGGCCTCTATGGGTTGACCTATAAGGAGAATGTTGATGACTTCCGTGAGTCTCCAGCCCTTCAATTACTCGATATTCAGCAGCGCCACTTAGCTCGTCCATTGAAGTGCTACGATCCTTTTCTCGAGAACCACAAGATTGCAGAGAATCAGTTCTCTGATTTCGATGAGTTCCTGAAGGATGTTGATATGGTAGTATTGATGGTTAAGCACGATCACATCAAGCACAACTGGGATAGGCTCAAGGGTAAGGTGATATTGGATTGTTTCAATATTTGTCCACTTGAGGGAGTTTATCACATTTAAAATATGAGGTTATTCGTCAGCACAGGTGGAGCACAAGCTTGCAGTTCGATTCTGCCTGACGGAGCAAATTAATAATAGTCAAATTTTAAACAATGAAAAGAGTTGGATTATTAATAGCTTATAAAAATCCAAATTATGGCACTATGCTTCAGGCATTTGCAACTCAATATATTGTTGAGTCTTTAGGGTGTGAAACAGAGATAATCGATTATACTGCAGATCGTTTTAACAAACATTATCCGCTTGATTTGGGCTTGTTTCGTTTTTTGATTGATGCTTATCAAGAAAAGAAGAAAAAGGCAGCACGCACAAAATTTAATGATGCAACTTTTCAAAATAACATTGCGAAAAGAAAAACTTCTTATGTAGAATTCATACATCGAAGATTACATAATATAAAGGAAGTTTCAGGTTTTTCAAATCTCTGTAAACTAGGTTCTGAATATGATGCTGTTCTTATTGGTAGTGACCAGAAATGGCATCCTGGATTCTCATTTGGAGTTGATTCTTCATTCCGTTTTGTGCCCAAGAGCGTTCGAACAATATCTTATGCAACTAGTCTTGGTGTTTCAGAATATCCAAAGAGCTATTGGAGAACATCTCGTAAAGCTTGGAGCAGGATAGACTATCTTTCTGTACGAGAAAAAACAGGAGCAGATATTATTTCAAAAGTATGTGATAATAATATTCACGCTGAGGTTGTTGTTGATCCTACCTATCTAATATCTTGCGAAGATTGGAAAAAGATTTTTCCAGTTGAAAAGAAATTTGAAGATAAGTATATTTTCTGCTATTTCTTAGGAAATGATGAAGAGTCAAAGAAATGTGCTCGTAGATATGCTAATTTGAAGGGCCTCAAACTTGTATCAGTAGTTAGTAACGAAAGTTATTCAGAAATAGACCAGGAATACGCAGATTTTCTAATGACAGGTGAGTCTCCAGACAGTTTCGTTAATTGGATAAGGGGGGCAGAATGTGTGTTTACAGATTCTTTCCATGGTACAGCATTTTCTATAATGAATGAAAAGCAGATATATGTGTTTTATAGGAAGAATACTGGAGTAAAGTTACAGCGTCATTCTAGAATCGATGATATCCTTTCTCTTTGGGAGATTAAATATAGATTAATTACAGATAAGCATAGGGAATGGGATAGTTATCAGGAACAGCCAATCGATTATACACTTGTTACCCAAAAGGTTCAATCAGAGCGCGAGAGATCAATGAAATTCTTGAAAGCAGCATTAACTTTTTAATATGTTGACATCCGGTTTATATCAAAGTAAGAATCAATGCTGTGGCTGTGAATTATGTTCTTGTGTCTGCCCGAAGAATTTAATTAGAATGCAACCAGATGACGAAGGCTTTCTGTATCCATATATAGAGACAGATGAGGGGTGTATACATTGTAATAAATGTATAAAAATCTGCCCAATGAAGTCCTCTAATCGAAATGATATTGTATTGAAAGCTTCGTTTGGCGGGCAAACGCGAGATATTGATGGAACGAGATATAGTTCTTCTGGAGGCTATGCAACGGCCATCAGTAAGCAATTTATTTTGGAAAAGGGTGTTGTTGTTGGTGTACGTTATTCTTCTGATTTTTCAAAATCGGAATATGCAATAGCAGAAACTATTGAGGAATTAGAACAGTTTAGGACTTCTAAGTATATTCAAGCTGAGAAGGGTGGTATCTATCAAACGATAAGAAATATAAAAAGGAAAAAAATATTATTTATCGGTCTGCCATGTGAAGTTTCAGCTCTGTATAATTATTGGGGGCGTAACACAGATAATTTATATTCTATATCTTTGGTGTGTCATGGACCTACGACTCCTAAGGTGCAAAATCTTTTTGCAAGTAAATTAAAAGAAAATAATAATTCTCAGATAAAGTATTTCTCCGTAAGATATAAAGAGAGTGGTTGGAAACCATATTATATTTATGCCGATTTTGAAAATGGGAAACATCATCAAGAACTTTTTAAAGGAAGTAGTTATGAGATTGCTTTTCAGTATCTGAAGCGACCTTCATGTTCTTCTTGTAGATATAAACTTGGTGATCAAGAATTCGGACTCGTATCTGATTTAACACTTGGTGATTTTCATGCTGTAGAAAAAAATATGCTCCAATATAGTCCTTGGGGGGTATCACAAGCGAGTGTTCAGTCGGAGAAAGGTGAATATTTGATTGATCTTGCAAGAAGGCTATGCAATGTTGAGTTCATTCCTGAAAAATATATAACTAAATATAATTATGCATTTCATCATCCTGTAGCTCAGAAGACAGGTAGAGAATCTTTTAAGCGTATACTTTTACGGGAGGGATTAGATTGTGCAGCAAAGAGTTTGCTGGTGCAAATCCCTACTTGTTATATTAATGCAAAAAGGAGAATAATATCATTCCTCTATAATGTAAAATCATATCTTATATCAAAGTAAAATGGGGAAAAGCTTAAAAAGCGTTTTTTTATCTGGAACAATGTGGACAGCTGCCGAAAATGTTATATTTACAGTATTAGGTATTGTACAATTGGCAATAACTAGTAGAATATTGTCTTCAACTGATTTTGGTGTCTATGCTATTGCTGTGTTTTTTACTGGCCTTGGAACAATTGCGTTTTCTATGGGATTAGGCCCAGCTTTAGTTCAGAAGAAAGGAGATATTAAAGACTATTTGGATACGGCTTGGTCTGCGAATTTATTAGCATCAATAGTAGCAACAATAGTTTTGGAATTTTTGATATTTCCAATATGCACTTATTATTACCATAATGAGGAAGGAGTGCTTCCATCTATGGTTATAATGTTAAGTGTTATATTCTCAGCAGGACAAAATCCTGCAATAGCATATTTTCAGAAGGAGATCAAATTAAAGAAATACTTCTATCTTAAAGTTTTTCCAAAAATTCTTAGTTTTGTTCTCGTTGTAGTTAGCGTGTACTACATGAAGTCTTATTGGGGATTAATTATTGCACTACTATCAGAATATTTGTTTAGGCTAATATATTCATTCTTTGTTTATCCATATAAAGTTAAGTTTGTTATTGACAAAGATAAATTTTATGAGCTATATAGATTTGGGGGGTGGTTGCAGTTGAAAAATATCACGTCATGGTTTGCTACTAATATTGATGTTGCTATAGTCGGTAACGTTTTGGGTACAGCATCTCTTGGATTGTATAATCGTGCTCAAACAATTGCAGGTTATCCAAGAACTTTCGTTACAGGTGTGATTGATAATGTCGCCTTTCCACTTTATGCTCAGATAACAGACGATAAATCTAGGGTCGACCATGTCCTTAGTCAAATTCAGAATATTGTCATGTATCTTCTTTCCATGATGTGTATTGTGGTTGTGCTTTATGCAAAGCCTATTGTTCTTCTTGTATTGGGCAGTACTTGGGTGGAAATGGTTGAACCGTTTAAAATAATATTTGTATCATATGTTTTTCAAACTTTGTTGTTTTCATTTAATCCATTATTGAGAGCTTATGGCTTTACAAAACAGGAATTCAGATTTTATACAATCAAAATGTTAGTGATGATAGGGCTTCTTTATCCTCTCACTTATTGGTATGGTCTTATTGGTGCTGGCATTTCTATTCTTCTTGCTGTGATATGTGTATTTCCTTATTTGTTTTACACTATTAAGAAACTTACCCATGTTGAGTTGAGACAAATCTTCTATTCTTTTGGAATTTCTCTCTTTGTTTCATTTATTACAGTTGGTGTTTTTATGTATATACCAGATTTTGATGGTTTTTGGTGGGTGTTAGAAATGTTTATAGCAATAACTTTTGCGTCATTCTTTTATTTTCTTCTGGCTTTAATTCTTAAGAAAGGACCTGGGCTCGCTATATTGTCGCTTACTCACCTTAAAAAATAAGTTGTTGATTCAAGATCACTATATAACTGTTTGTTAATAAACAGGAGATTGCTAGAATATATGAAAATATTATTTTATTACTTATTATACTTGATATTTTTAATATCATCAATTCTTTATGGGTCTTTATATATTGGCCCTGTTACCCCCAGACAAATAATGTCTGTTGTTATGATAGTCGTTTGCATAAAGGAGGGTTATCTTTTTTTTGATAAATATGCAAAACTGTATTTTGGATTTGTGTTCTTTTATCTTGTCGCTTGTTTCTCTACAGGAGGTTTTGATATAGCTCTTAGAAATTTATTAAGTTATTACTTGGTTGCATTTGTAGGATATCAGTCAACTCGAATGATAATTTCAAAATATAGGGGGGCAAGGTTTGTTTTGTTATCTTTGCTTTCTATTTTTTTCGTTGATGCTGTCGTTACTTTAATTCAAATGTGGCAGCGGCCACTTTCATATATCATACTTGATACTTTAAATATTACAGCTGCTGATGAACTTTTAGAGAGAGCTGAACTCCGTGAGATGGATACTCTAGCAGGTCTTGCGGTTCCGGGCATTGTTGGCTCCGTATTAAATGGATATGTACTTGCAGTTTCGTGTGCTTTGATATTTTATAATAAGAGTGCTCGTTTAAAGTTCTGGAATATAATATTGTTAATGTTTTTTCTTGTTTCAGTGTTCGTTGTACAAGAACGAACTGCTTTGTTTGCTGCAGGCTTTGTTTCGATATTAATGATTGTTAAGTTAGTCGGTAGTTCTGAAGAGAAAAACAAAGTCAAATGGATATTTTTTTTTATAGCTATAATATTAATAATTGTATTTGGTAGACCATTATTTTATGACAGTATTTTGGATGATGGATTTAGATATAGTGAATCGAGTTTCAGTATCAAAGAGGATGCTCGAAGTCATATTTGGTCTGAAGCCTGGGATTTTATTCAATCAACTCCAGTAGGCGGTATTTTTTATTATACTAACACTCACATTAAAATGCCTCATAATTTTTTTCTCAACGCTTTCATTTATGGTGGTATATTCGGTGGTTTGTTCCTTATCACTTTGTTTGTAGAACAAATGATAATTGTATTAAAAATACTAATCCAAAAGTTATCTGCGAATAATATTCTATCTCTAGTATTTGCTGGGGCCTACTTGGCATATAGTATTAATACAATGACTCATAATAGTTCTTTAGCAGATGGAAACCTATTGGTATGGTTATTATGGGGGGCTATTATTTCAACTCGTAATGGTATTAATAATATTAAGAAATAGTGTTTTATGATAAAAAATATTACTGATCTGCGTTATTATCATGAAAGTGATAGATTGGCCTGTAATAAAAGTGCAAAAGTGTCATTACGAGAAAGAATTCTTAGTTTCTTAGCACCTGATTATATTTCGGAATTCTTAAGAGAATTACGAATTGTTGAATATCTGTCCAATTGTTCTAATAGAGGAATTATGGGGAGGGCATTTCTTTTTTATCATCGATTAAAATTAAGAAAAATTCAATTGCATCTAGGTTTTTCTATACCTATTAATGTTTGTGGTCCAGGATTGTCCATCGCTCATTATGGTTCTATTATTATTTCAAGTAAAGCTAAGATTGGACGTAACTGTAGAATTCATTCATGCGTCAACATAGGGGCAAGTAGAGGCAAAAACGGTGCTCTCATAATTGGGAATAATGTGTATATTGGCCCAGGGGCAATATTGTTTGGTGATATAACTATTGCTGACAATGTAAGTATAGGAGCTAATGCAACTGTAAATCGCTCGTTCACTGAGTCAAATGTTGTTATTGCTGGGACACCAGCAGAAATTGTTAAAAGAAATGTTCCTGCATGGAATGAAGTATAATTTATTTGTATAGTAATGAATATTTGTATTGTATCAACTGATTATCCTGCTCCATCTCATCCAAAATATGTTTTTGTTGAGCAGTTGGTAAATGAAATGGTTAATCAAGGGGTTGATATATCTGTTATCGCTCCTCAAAGTATAACACGCCATTTACTAAAAGGAGACCCTCTGCTAGCAGTGGATTCTGAAAAGAAAATTGGTAATCGAAGTTATCATATTTATCGTCCGAAATATTTAACCCTTGGAAATGCTCCAAGATGGATACAAAACATATTAGAATGGTTAAGATATAAAGTCATCTTGAGAGTAATCACAAAACATAATTTAAAGCCCGATGCTATTTATGGCCATTTTTGGCAAAATGCTTTTGATATTAGAAAGTATTGCTATAAGAATGGTACACCATTGTTTGTTGCTTGTGGTGAAGGAGATACAGCATTGGAGGATCTTGTCAATTCGTTATCTTTTGCAGAAAAGAAAAGGCTTTCCAATGCGGTAACAGGCGTCATAAGTGTATCAAGTCTTAATAAAAGGAAGTGTATAGAATATGGGTTGTCAAAAGCTGAGGATATTGTTGTTCTTCCTAACTCTGTAAATTCTTCTCTTTTTTCTGATATAAATCCTCTTAATAGGAATTCACTTGGAGTTTTTGATGATGATTTTTTAATTGTTTTTACCGGTGGTTTTATCCATCGTAAGGGGGCTTCTAGACTTGCTGCTGCAATTGATAAGATTGGTGATAAAAGGATAAAAGTTATTTTTATAGGAAAGCCAGTACCAGGAGACGATGCGACACCTCATTGTAATGGAATAGTTCATATTGGAGCATTAGAACATGATGATATCCCTTCTTATCTCAGTGCTGCTGATGTGTTTTGTTTACCTACTTTGAATGAAGGCTGCTCTAATGCTATAGTAGAGGCCATTGCATGTGGACTTCCTATTATATCTTCAAACTTACCATTTAATGATGATATATTAGATAGTTCTAATGCTTTACTAGTAAACCCAGAAAGTGTCGATGATATCGCTTCTGCTATTAAACAATTAATGGATAATTCTGATTTAAGACAAAAGTTAGCAGAAGGATCTAAAGAAAAGGCTAAATCATTACGGATTGAATTTAGAGCAAAAAAAATAATTGAATTTATAAATAGACAGATGCAAAAGTAATCGATAAATGAGAGATTTTATTAGTAGCTTAATACATTTCTTTATTGAAATAAAAATATGGACACCGTGTCATATGCTGAAACGACTATGTTGCAAATGTTTTATGAAGAAATCCGACATGCTAAGTTTTATATTCAGGAATGTAGACATTTGAAGTCTGCAACGTATTACAATTGATAGAAATTGCAATATTTACAAATAACGTGTACTTGATGGACGAGCGATTTTACAATCAGTGATAATGTTGATATAGTAAATATTCTTGCGTTTGACCGGCGTGAAATGATTATAATAGTTCTGATTAAACTCCTGTCGCGAGTAACGTTACTATCGAAGATTATGTATGGATTGCTTCAAGAATAACAATTTTGCCAAGTGTAACAATAGGAAGAGGCGCAGTTGTTGCATGTGGCATGGTTGTAACAAGAGATGTTCCTCCTTTGGTTATAGCGGGGTACCTTCTAAGATTATTGGACGGCGAAAAGATAATATGAAATATAAGTTAGGCGATCGCCTATGGTTTAAATAAATATGAAATATTTGTTAGTTGATTTGTCGGGAAAGGTCGATAATTATGACAAGGCTTTATACCAAGCATTAGAAAAAGAATTGTCGAATGAAAAATCATCAATACAACTTTTGATTCCTGGTCATGGTTTAATTAGACTAATCCCTAATAAATTCAGTCAAACTGAATTTATTGTAAAGAGATTAATAAAGGCATTGGAGGGAGGGATTAATTACATTTACTTGCTTTTACATGTTGCTTTTAAGAAAATTGATACTATTCATTTCCAATGGTTACCTTTTGTTGAAGTAGTTGGTATAGAAAAATATATTCTTTATTTGCTACATGTACTATCACCTCAAACGAAGGTTATTTTAACGATACACAATATTTATCCTCATGGTGTGAAAAGTATGAGCGATAGCGGAAAACAAAAATATAAGAAGAGGTTTCGTGATACTTGCAGGAATATAGATAACATCATTGTTCATACGGAGTCATCTAAAATGGAAGTAATCAAAGAATTTGATTTTGTTCCTGATATTATCAGTATTGTTCATCATGGAGTTTTTATTCCTAAGATTAGGATCTCCAAGAAAGAATTTTTGCAAAAAAATAAATATGTTATATTACAGTTTGGTTTGCAAACCTATTATAAAGGAACTGATATTTTAGTTGATGCAGTTAACTTATTGCCTGCTGAATATAGTGAAAAGATTGAAACTAGAATAGTTGGTGGTGTCGGTGAAAGCTATTTACAGGAACTTAAAGGTAAAGATTCTAACTCCCTTATTCATTGGAAATCTTACTTTTTGTCTAATGATGAACTTTATGAAGAGATAAATAATAGTGACGTTTTAGTCCTTCCTTATAGAGAAATATCACAAAGTGGCGTTCTGTTGTTATCTATTTATTTTGAAAAAAATATAATCTGTTCGGACTTACCTTCTTTTGTAGAAACGATTCATGGTGATCAGGACAATTCGTTGGATCATGATTTTTTCTTCAAAAATAATGATCCGTCTTCTCTATGCGAATTACTTATGCGCTATATTGATAGTAATATTAATAATGAGAAGATACAATACAGGATTAAGCATCTGAAGAATTTGTATTCATGGGAGAATGCAGCTAAAGCTACTATTAGTATATATAGAAAATAAACAATTATTAAATATACAGAAATGAAAATTGCATTATTGACACAATACTACAAACCAGAAATGGGTGCACCTCAGAATCGTTTGTATGAAATGATTCATGGTCTTAAGGAATGTGGTAATGAAGTATGCATAATCACAGGTATGCCCAATTACCCTATGGGGAAGATATTTGATGATTATAGAGGTAAGATTACATGCACTGATCAAATAGATGGTGTAGAGATTAAAAGATATTGGCTCTATGCATCAAATACAAAGAAGGTGATTCCTAGAATTTGGAATATGGTATCTTTCTCATTTATGGTGCTATTCTCTTTACGCTATCTGAAGAGTAAGCAATTGGATTATTTAATAGTTGAAAGTCCTCCTTTGACGTTAGGGCTTGTTGGAAAATGGTTAGCCAAGCACGCACATTGTAAATTTATTGCAAATATCTCTGATATTTGGCCTTTGTCTGCGAAAGAATTGGGTGCGATATCAGAAGGAAAGCTTTATCATATTCTTGAGAATCTTGAGCATAGAATTTATAAGGGGGCTTATATTTCTATGGGGCAATCTCAGGAGATTGTTGATCATATTGCTTCCCACGGTGGCAATAAAACCTATCTGTTTCGGAATGGAGTAGATCCTACAAGATTTGCAGATATTAAGGTGCATAAGATTAATGATGGAAAAGTTAGATTGGTTTATGCTGGTTTGCTTGGATTCGCTCAAGGGGTTGCTGATATCTGCAAGTCCATCAATTTTGCTGAGATGGGTATGGAATTTCATATTTATGGTTCAGGTGGCGAGCAGAAGGAGATTGAAGCATTTATAGCTTCTCATCCCAATAATGGTATTATATATCATGGTGTCGTTGCTAGAGAAGAATTACCTTTTCGATTGAAAGAGGCTGATATGACGCTGATTCCGTTAGTCAAAAATATCTATGGAGCAGTTCCTTCTAAAATTTATGATTCTATGGCTGCAGCTTTACCTATTATGTTTGTTGGAGAAGGTGAGGGGGCCCGTATTGTGAAGGATAACAATATCGGATTGGTGGCCCATTCTAAAGACTATGAAGGATTAAAAGATAATATTAAGTATGCAGTATCTCATCCTGAGGAAATGAAAGTGATGGCAAAGAACTGCGTTGATTGTGCTGAGAATAAATTCAATCGTCCTAAACAAATCTTGTGTCTAAACGATTACTTGAAGGATAATCTTAAGTAAAATATTAAGCTATTTGAAAAGACGATTTCCAATAAATGGAATTAATAGTTAGGAAAAATCTGCTCCTAGCATTATTATGAGTATCTCTTTTTAGGCAGGATTTTAACAGATTGCTTACATTTCAATTGAATGCAAATGAGTGGAATTATTGGTTTGATTTTGCTGTTGATCATGGAGTGCAAGTTTTTGCTCTTGAGGCTATTAAAGGAAGAATATTAATAAATGCGAGCAATTGTGTAGACGAAGTCTTAACTCTGTCATTAATGAAATAACCAGCTAGCCTAATATTGTTCAACAGAATTTTAGACATAGCATCAAAAAACAACTTAGGGATTTGCAGCTAATCTTAGCTGAACCTGTTGTACGCAATGTAGTTCCTTGCATTGTTTGGATTTGCTGGAGTATCTGTAAGGAAGAAGCTAACGCTAACTTGTTGTTACTCCTACAGATGTAATAGTGATGAATCGAGAGGAGTTCAGGCGTGTTATAAAGAATGCGCTAATTTATACAGAGAAGAACAATGATATCGTAACTATCAGTATCAAGCCATTTTGTCTTGAAACTAGTTATGGATATGTCGAGTCTTCCTTAGGGAGGAGAAGATTCATAGCGTAAATGAATTCAAGGAGAAGCCAAACCTTGAAACAGCAAAGAAATATCTTGTTGCTGGCAATTATTTTTGGAATACAGGTATATTGGTATGGAGTGCCAATACCATTACAGAATGCATTAGTAAGTATAAACCAAGTATTGTAGAGGAGATGGATGCTATTATTGCCTCAGAAGTTTCAGAAATTTCAAAGGTTCGAGAGATTTTTCCGAATGTAGAAAAGGTCTCTGTTGTTTATGCAGTCATGGAGCCTGTATCCTGTATCAAAGGTTGGTATGGTATATATTCATCCTGCTGATTTCGGATGGAGCAATCTTGGTAATTGGGCTTCGTTACATGATAAACTTCAAAAAGATGAATTTATAATGGCGCAATTGGTAACATTTACGTGTACGAATGCAAGAATTATGTGGTTTATGTAGAAGATACAAATAAGGTTGTGTTTCAGGGTTTAGATGGATATATTGCCTCTGAGAAAAATGGTTATATTCTTATTTGTCAGAGAAGTGAGGAACAGAGAATTAAAGAGTATAAAGGTTATGATAGGGTAGTACGGAGGACATAAGCCTATGATTCGATGTTATTGCCTGTGAGAATGAATAATAAGTTATATGAAACGATTATTTGATATAGTAGCGAGTGGAATTGGGCTTGTGCTGTTGGGCCCATTGTTTTTAGTCCTTGCCATTTGGATCAAGATGGATTCAAAAGGCCCTGTGTTCTATCGTCAGGTGCGTGTAGGCAAGAACAATAAGAATTTCCGTATTTTAAAGTTTCGTTCCATGCATGTAGGGGCGGACAAAGGATCATTGGTGACTATTGGTGGGCGTGATTCTCGGATTACACGCTCTGGGTATTACATCCGCAAATATAAGTTTGATGAAATACCTCAATTAATCAATGTGCTTATCGGCGACATGAGTTTGGTAGGCCCTCGTCCTGAGGTTCGCTATTATGTGAATTATTGGACTTCAGAGCAGATGCACGTGTTGGATGTACGTCCAGGTATTACAGATCCTGCAAGTATCAAGTTCCGTAATGAGAATGAACTGATGGAAAAGGCTGAGGCCCCAGAGGATTACTACATCAATGTGATTATGCAGGAGAAGATCAAGCTTTACCTGGAGTATGTTGAGAACGCTAGTTTTTGGTATGACATTAAGCTGATCTTTATGACATTCAAAGTGATAATTACTGAAAGATAAACAATAACTTTTAAAACATACAGTAAAATGAGTACTGATTTAAAAAAAAGGAACGTGTTTTTCAGTCCTCCAGATATGACGGAAACTGAAACGAGATTGGTAGTAGAGGCTATCATGAGTGGTTGGATTACTACTGGTCCTAAGACAAAAGAATTTGAGAAGAAGATTTCGGCATACGTACATACTGATAAGACTGTATGTCTGAATTCTGCAACAGCTGCTATGGAACTTGCGCTTCGTCTTATTGGAGTGGGGCCTGAGGATGAGGTAATTGTGCCTGCATATACTTATACGGCTAGTGCAAGTGTGACTCAGCATGTGGGGTGCCACTTAGTGATGGTAGATAGCAACGAGGAAAACCAGCAGATGGATCTACAAAAGTTGGCTGAGGCTATCACAGAACGTACTAAGGTGATTGTGCCTGTTGATCTAGGTGGTGTGGTATGTGAGTATGACAAGATTTTGGAGATCCTTGAGCAGAAGAAGGGTTTGTTCCGTCCTACTAATGAATTACAGAAGAAGATTGGGCGTGTGATAATCAGTTCGGATTGTGCTCACGCTTTTGGTAGCGAGTGGAAAGGTAAGATGGCTGGTGAGATTGGAGACTTCTCTTCCTTCAGTTTCCATGCTGTTAAGAATTTGACTACGGCAGAAGGTGGCGCACTTACTTGGCATCTACCATTTGGAAACGAACCTATAATAATGGATATAGATACTACTATTCCTGTCTTCGAGGGAGAGACATGGAATGAATTTCTGTACCGCAAGTGCCAGTTGTTCAGTCTCCATGGACAGAACAAGGATGCTTTGGCAAAAACTAAGCTCGGATCATGGGAGTATGATGTGATTGGCCCTTGGTATAAATGTAATATGACCGACATCATGGCTTCGCTTGGTTTGGCTCAGATGGAGCGTTACGATACAATGCTTCAGAAACGTCAAAAGTATGTAGAGCGTTTCAATGAGGCTTTTAAGGAACTGAATGTGGCTGTTCTCGACCATAAAGGGGCTGAGCATTGTTCAAGTCATCACCTTTACATCATCCGTTTGTTAGGCAAGACTCGTGAGCAGGTGAACGATGTTATCACTAAGATGGCAGAACGTGGCATCGCTACCAACGTGCACTACAAGCCGCTACCTATGATGACTGCCTATAAGACTCTCGGTTTCGACATTAAGAACTTTCCCAATGCCTACAAGATGTTCGAGAATACAATGACACTTCCACTTAACACTAAGATGACAGAGGAGGATGTAGAGTATGTTATCGAGAACTTCGTAGATATCGTAAAGTCCCTATAATCTCATTTAGATTCTCCAATGAAAAAAGTAGTAATAGGGGGATTATGTGCATACTTCTTTTAGGTACAGAGGACAGATAAGACAAGATGTGAGTTTTTGAGTTCAATAATTAATGGAAAAGATGATTGATAAAGATTTTCCAAAAGGGTTATTAACTCAGGCGGCTGAATTGCCATCCTTGCGTTGTAATTATGACTTATGTAATTTGACACATTACAATGAATGCTGAATGCTTTGCAGGCACAAACGGAAGTGTCTATTTATCAATATGAAAATACTGGAGAAGCTGTAACGTGTCTTGCAGGTAAATTGGAAGAAGTTATCTATGGAGGAGTAAATAAAATTTATAATTATAGTATTAAAAACAATAGAAAGAAATATATGAAGAAAATGAAACAACTAGGCTATTGCCTATTGGTAGCTTTTCTGTTAACAGCCTGCCAGTCTTACAAAAAAGTACCTTACTTGCAGGATGCAGAAGTAGTACTGTATAGTACCCAGAATGAACAACTGTACGATGCAAAGATTATGCCAAAGGATTTGTTAACCATTGTGGTGTCATGTACTAGTCCAGAATTGGCGGCGCCTTTCAATTTGACTGTTGCAACGCAGAATAATATGGCCTTGAATTATGCCACCACTCAGCCAGTCTTACAACAGTACTTGGTGGATAATGAAGGTAATATCAATTTTCCAGTGTTGGGTGAACTACATGTGGGTGGATTAACGAAGAAAGCAACAGAGCAAATGATTGTGGAAAGGCTGAAACCTTATATAAAAGAAACTCCTATTGTAACAGTACGTATGGTGAATTATAAGATTTCCGTAATCGGCGAAGTTGCCCGTCCTGGTACGTTCACGATTTCTAATGAAAAAGTGAACATTCTGGAAGCTTTAGCTATGGCAGGAGATATGACTGTATACGGTTTGCGTGATGATGTTAAGCTGATACGGGAGAACGCCAATGGTAAGCAGGAAATTATTCCGTTGGACCTGAATAAGGCGGAGACTATTCTTTCTCCTTATTATTATTTGCAGCAGAATGATATCATCTACGTGACTCCTAATAAAGCGAAAGCACGAAATTCGGATATCGGAACTAGTACAAGCTTGTGGTTCTCTGCTACTTCAATCCTTGTTTCTATTGCCAGTTTATTGTTTAACATCTTGAAATAAAAAGAAAGGGTTATGAAGGAAGAAAATCAAAACGTGAAGGAACGTGAATTGACTGAGGATCAGATTGATTTCCGAGCGCTTCTTTTTAAGTATATTATTCATTGGCCCTGGTTTGTAGGGGCAGTGTTGCTATGTTTTGTTGGCGCGTGGTTTTATTTGCATTGGGCTACCCCCATTTATAATATTTCCGCCACTGTTCTCATAAAAGACGAGAAGAAGGGTGGAGGTGCAGGACTTTCTTCGGAATTGGAGGATATGGGGTTAAGTGGTGTGATGACTTCTTCTAAAAATATTGATAACGAGTTGGAAGTTTTACGTTCGAAAACACTCGTAAAAGAGGTTGTTAATCAGTTGGGATTGTATATAACTTATAAAGATGAGGATGAATTTCCTGCTAAAGGTTTATATAAGACTTCTCCGGTGCAGGTGAGTCTGACATCTCAGGAGGCTGAAGAATTGAATGTACCAATGATGGTGGAGATGACCTTACAGCCTGAAGGTAGTATGGATGTGAATGTGACTGTAGGTGAGAAGGGTTATCAGAAGCATTTTGAGAAGTTGCCTGCTATCTTTCCGACTGATGAAGGCACGCTGGCCTTCTTTCAGGCGGCTGATTCGGTAACTTTACAGGATGGAACGAAAGTTCCTCGGATAGAGAAGAATATACGCCATATAACTGCGACAATAAACAAACCGATGAGAGTGGCAAAAGACTATTGTAAAAACTTGTCTATTGCCCCTACTTCTAAGACTACTTCTGTAGCCGTAATTTCGTTGAAGAACTCCAGTTTGCAGCGTGGACAGGACTTTATCAACCAGTTGCTTGAAATGTATAATCGCAATACGAACAATGATAAAAACGAAATCGCTCAGAAGACGGCGGAATTTATTGATGAACGTATTGGCATTATCTCAAAAGAATTGGGTAGTACGGAAGCTAATCTGGAATCTTTCAAGCGTGATGCAGGTATCACGGATTTGACGAGTGAAGCTCAGATAGCCTTAGCTGGTAATGCTGAGTATGAAAAGAAGAGCGTAGAGAACCGTACTCAAATCAGTTTGGTGAATGACTTGCGTAAGTATTTGCGAGGCAATGAATACGAAGTCTTGCCGAGTAATGTAGGTTTACAGGATGCTGCCTTGATTGGAGCCATTGAACGTTATAACGAAATGCTTATTGAGCGTAAACGCTTGCTACGCACATCAACAGAAAATAATCCCACGATTGTGAATCTAGATACGAGTATCCGTGCTATGAAAGCCAATGTACAGGCTACCCTTGAAGGAACCTTGCAGGGACTGATGATTACCAAAGAGAGCCTTGACCGTGAAGCGAGTCGTTATTCCCGTCGTATCAGCAACGCTCCGGGTCAGGAACGTGCTTATGTGAGTATTGCCCGTCAGCAGGAGATCAAGGCAGGATTGTATCTGATGTTGTTACAGAAACGTGAAGAGAATGCTATTGCGCTTGCTGCCACTGCGAATAATGCGAAGATCATTGATGAAGCGATAGCTGATGATATCCCGGTATCTCCCAAACGCTCTATGATCTATTTGATTGCATTGATGCTTGGTGTTGGAATTCCGGTTGGTATCATCTACTTGATTGAACTGACGAAATTCAAGATCGAAGGTCGTGCCGATGTGGAGAAACTAACGAGTGTTCCTGTTGTCGGTGATATTCCATTAACTGATGAGAAGAATGATAAGAATGGTTCTATCGCTGTCTTCGAGAACAAGAATAATCTGATGAGTGAAACCTTCCGTAATATTCGAACCAATCTTCAGTTTATGCTCGATAATGATCAGAAGGTGATCCTTGTGACCTCGACTGTCAGTGGTGAAGGAAAATCGTTTGTTTCGTCGAACCTGGCTATCAGTCTTTCTCTTTTGGGAAAGAAAGTGGTGATTGTCGGACTCGATATTCGTAAGCCAGGGTTGAATAAAGTATTCCAGCTCTCTAATAAGGAGAGAGGTATTACTCAGTATCTTTCCAATCCTGAGACGGATTTGATGGAACTTGTTCAACCTTCTGATGTGAATAAGAATCTGTTTATTCTTCCGGGTGGTACTGTTCCTCCTAATCCAACGGAACTGTTGGCTCGTAACGGTCTGGACAGAGCGATAGAAACCTTGAAGAAGAACTTCGATTATGTCATCCTTGATACTGCTCCTATCGGCATGGTAACGGATACCTTATTAATAGGTCGTGTAGCAGACTTGTCAGTTTACGTATGCCGTGCTGACTACACTCATAAGGCGGAATATACATTGATCAATGAACTGTCTTTTGAGAAGAAGCTGCCTAATCTTTGTACCGTCATCAACGGCGTAGACCTGAAGAAGCGAAAATATGGTTATTACTACAGCTACGGTAAGTATGGCAAACACTACGGCTATGGTAAACGTTATGGTTACGGCTATGGATATGGTCAAGATACAAAAAGATAAATATCTGAATATCTATGAATTATAACTTTTCTCAGAAAAAGAGCCCCGCAAGGGGCTTTTCTTTTTGTTATCTGAAATAAAAGCCTCACCTTTGCATTGTTGATCAACAAAACGTGAATAAAATAACTTGAATTTGAATCTTTAAAAAAACGTATTATGAGTGTAATTTACAAAGTTGTTACGCGACCATCTGACCCGCGTGTTCCCAATTCTCCCAAGAAATATTATCCGCATCTGATCACTTTAGGTCAGTCTGTCAATCTGAAATATATTGCGCAGAAAATGCAGGGCTATTCTTCTTTATCCATCGGTGATATCAAGAGTGTGATTCAGAATTTTGTGGAGAAAATGAAAGAGCAACTTCTGGAAGGTAAGTCTGTGAATATCGAAGGCTTGGGTGTATTTATGCTGACTGCTTGTTCGAAAGGGGCGGATGCAGCGAAAGATGTCAATGCTAAAAGTGTGGATAGCGTACGCATCTTCTTTCAGGCGAATAAGGAACTGCGTATCACGAAGACGGCTACCCGTGCAGATGAAAAACTGGATTTGATCAGTTTGGATGAATATCTGAAGAAGTTGAATGCCTCTGTGACTCCGAATGATCCGGATGATGGTGAAAATGGCGGTGGTGGAAATGAAGGAGGAGATGAGGAAGCCCCGGATCCGACTGTATAATCTGAAAAGCTTAAAAAGAAAGGAGGAAAAATCTATGAAGAAAACTTGGAGTGTAGTTTTGAAAGTAATCATTGCTGTAGCCGGTGCGATTGCCGGAGTACTGGGAGTACAGGCTGCATCATTGTAAGCAGCATTCAGTAAATAAAGTAATTGGTTAGATAAGACAGGCAGGCGGGAAGAACTTTCCCGCCTGCTTTGTTGTATGCTAAAATATCAAATAGTTGGCGTTACTTTTTCGTGTGCGATAACGAAAACACAAAAAATAACATTTTATTATGTAGAAAAAAATGAGGGAATGCTTCGTAGTTCACAAATAATGATTAAATTTGCCGCGATTTGTAATGTTGAGTTTGCAAAATGACGAATAATACTATAAAGCATCTAGGTATTGTGGAAAACATACAGGGTTCTCATCTGTCGGTGAGAATCGTTCAGACGTCGGCTTGTGCGGCTTGTAGCGCAAAAGGCCACTGTTCTTCGGCGGATAGTAAAGACAAAATCATAGATATAACGGATGTTACAGCTGCTTCCTATCAGGTAGGAGAGCGGGTGATGGTGATCGGCGAAACGTCGATGGGCATGATGGCTGTAACCCTTGCATTCATAATTCCTTTTGTACTTCTGATTGTTTCCCTGTTCGCATGGATGGCGTTGATAGGGAATGAACTGTATGCGGCTCTTCTTTCTCTGGCAGTTCTTATTCCTTATTATTTCGTATTGTGGCTCAATAAAACGCGAATGAAACAACATTTTTCATTTACTATAAAACCAATAAATAACTAAAACATTATGAATTTGATTCTGATTGCAGTGATTTCATTGGGAGCTATAGCGCTCGTGCTGGCCGCTATTCTTTATGTAGCTTCCAAGAAATTTGCCGTGTATGAAGACCCGCGGATTGCCCAGGTGGGGGAAGTGTTGCCCCAGGCAAACTGTGGTGGATGTGGCTATCCTGGATGTAGCGGATTTGCCGATGCTTGCGTCAAAGCCGGTTCGCTGGATGGTAAATTCTGCCCTGTAGGCGGTCAGCCTGTCATGGCACAAATTGCTGATATTCTCGGACTGGCAGCTACTGAAGCTGAACCGATGGTAGCAGTAGTAAGATGTAACGGAAGCTGTGCCAACCGTCCGCGTATTAATCAATACGACGGTGCGAAGAGTTGCGCTATTGCCGCTTCATTGTATGGTGGAGAAACAGGTTGTAGCTACGGATGCCTCGGATGTGGCGACTGTGTGGCTGCCTGCCAGTTCGATGCTATCCACATGAATCCTGAAACGGGACTTCCGGAAGTGGATGAAGCCAAATGTACAGCTTGTGGCGCTTGTGTAAAGGCTTGTCCGAAGGCGATCATCGAGATTCGTCCGCAAGGCAAGAAATCACGCCGTGTGTACATCTCTTGTGTGAACAAAGACAAGGGAGCCGTAGCACGTAAGGCTTGTACAGTGAGCTGTATCGGCTGTGGTAAGTGTGTCAAGACTTGTCCGTTCGAAGCCATTACGCTGGAGAACAACCTGGCTTACATCGATCCGAACAAGTGTAAATCATGCCGTAAGTGCGTGGAAGTTTGTCCGCAGAACACGATTATCGAGCTGAACTTCCCTCCACGTAAACCGAAGGCAGAAGAAGCACCGAAAACAGTTGCTGCAGAAGCTCCGAAGGTAACAGAATAATAACAGAATAAAATACAGAATTGTATGTTAAAGACATTTTCAATTGGTGGAGTTCATCCACACGAAAATAAATTGTCGGCACATCAACCTATCATCACAGCGGAAGTTCCTGCAAAGGCAGTTATTCTGTTGGGGCAGCACATTGGCGCACCTGCCAAACCGATAGTAGCAAAAGGTGATATGGTGAAGGTAGGCACGAAGATTGCCGAACCTGCCGGCTTCGTTTCGGCAGCAATTCACTCTTCTGTCAGTGGAAAAGTGGCGAAGATTGATACAGTAGTCGATGCGAGCGGTTATGCAAAACCTGCTATCTTTATTGATGTAGAAGGCGACGAATGGGAAGAAACCATTGACCGTAGTAAGACACTGGTCAAAGAATGTGAGCTTTCGTCCGAAGAAATCGTGAAGAAGATTGCCGATGCCGGTATCGTAGGTTTGGGTGGTGCTTGTTTTCCTACACAGGTGAAACTTTGTCCGCCTCCTTCGTTCAAGGCAGAATGTGTGATTATCAATGCGGTGGAATGTGAACCGTATCTGACTGCCGACCATCAGCTGATGCTGGAACACGCGGAAGAAGTCATGGTAGGTGTCTCCATTCTGATGAAAGCCGTGAAGGTAAATAAGGCATTTATCGGAATTGAGAATAACAAGCCGGATGCTATTGAACTGATGACGAAAGTTGCTTCCAGTTATGCAGGCATCGAAGTTGTTCCTTTGAAAGTGAAATATCCTCAGGGTGGTGAGAAACAGTTGATTGATGCGATTACCAAACGCCAGGTGGCAAGTGGTGCGCTGCCTATCTCTACTGGGGCAGTTGTGCAGAATGTGGGTACGGCATTTGCTGTTTATGAAGCTGTTCAGAAAAATAAACCGTTGTTTGAGCGTGTGATTACCGTAACTGGTAAGTCTGTGACCAAACCTTCCAACTTCCTGGCTCGTATCGGTACACCGATGAAACAGCTGATTGATGCTTGTGGCGGTCTGCCGGAGGATACGGGAAAAGTGATCGGTGGCGGTCCGATGATGGGTAAGGCTCTGGTGAATATCGAAGTTCCTACCGCAAAAGGCAGTTCCGGCATCTTGATTATGAATCAGAAGGAAGCCAAACGTGGTGAAGCACAAACCTGTATCCGTTGCGCAAAGTGTGTGAGCGCTTGTCCGATGGGACTGGAGCCGTACTTGCTCGGAGCTTTGTCCGAAAACGGAGATTTTGAAACAATGGAAAAAGAAAGAATCATGGATTGTATCGAGTGCGGTTCCTGTCAGTTCACTTGTCCTGCCAACCGTCCGCTGCTTGATTACTGCCGCTTGGGTAAGGGTAAAGTAGGAGCTATGATTCGTGCACGTCAAGCTAAAAAATAACGAAGTATGGAAAATAAATTAATCGTATCACTATCACCCCACGTGCATGGCGGAGACAGCGTACAGAAAAATATGTATGGTGTGCTGATCGCACTGATTCCGGCTTTTCTGGTGTCGCTTTATTTCTTCGGCCTGGGGGCTCTGATTGTCACGGCTACTTCGGTAGCAGCCTGTTTATTCTTCGAATGGGCGATCGTTAAATTCTTAATGAAGAAACCTGCTACAACCATTTGTGACGGTTCTGCTGTCATTACAGGTGTGTTGCTGGCATTCAATCTACCTTCCAATCTGCCTATCTGGATTATCATTCTGGGTGCACTGTTCGCAATCGGTGTAGGCAAGATGTCTTTCGGTGGTCTGGGCTGCAACCCATTCAACCCGGCATTGGCGGGACGTGTATTCCTGTTGCTTTCTTTCCCGGTGCAGATGACAACATGGCCGGTAGTAGGTCAGCTGACATCTTATATGGACGCTACCACCGGTGCTACTCCGCTGGCATTGATGAAACAGGCTATTCACGGCGATGCAAGTGCTTTGAGCCAGATACCTGATGCGCTGACTCTGTTTATCGGACAGAACGGCGGATGTATCGGTGAAGTAAGTGCGCTGGCACTGTTGCTCGGACTGGTATACATGCTCTGGAAAAAGATCATCACCTGGCATATTCCGGTTTCTATCATTGTGACTGTATTTGTATTTGCAGGCATTATGCACATGGTGGATCCCGAAAAGTATGTTTCTCCGATATTGCAACTACTCTCCGGAGGTCTGATGCTGGGAGCTGTCTTTATGGCAACCGACTATGTGACTTCTCCGATGAGCAAGAAAGGTATGCTGATTTACGGTGTTTGTATCGGTCTGCTGACGGTGGTTATCCGTCTGTTCGGTGCATATCCCGAAGGTATGTCATTCGCCATCCTGATTATGAATGCGTTCACTCCGCTGATTAACACCTATTGTAAACCTAAACGCTTTGGGGAGGTAGCGAAGAAGAAATGAAAAAGTTACAATCATCTTTAAAGAATATGTTGCTGGTACTTACGGGCGTTACAGCCGTTTCCGTAGCGTTACTGGCTTATGTGAACGAACTGACGACAGGCCCTATTGCCGAAGCGAATGCAAAGACGCTGAACGAGGCTTTGAAAAAGGTGCTTCCTGAATATACCAATAATCCGGTAGCCGAAAGCGATACTGTTTTCAGCGAGAAAGACGGAAAGAAAATCGTGGATTTCATTATCTATCCGGCCAAGAATGGCGAAAAGTGGGTAGGTTCTGCCGTTGAAGCCAAGTC
This sequence comes from Bacteroides sp. MSK.20.82, assembly GCF_019052485.1. Taxonomy (NCBI): domain Bacteria; kingdom Pseudomonadati; phylum Bacteroidota; class Bacteroidia; order Bacteroidales; family Bacteroidaceae; genus Bacteroides; species Bacteroides sp. MSK.20.82. Next base: position 71,885 of record NZ_JAHQUN010000021.1, on the reverse strand, counting down.
AATGGGATTTGGCGGTGAACTGAAAGTGCTGGTGGGCTTTGATGCTGAAGGCAAGATTTATAACTACTCTTTATTGGCGCACGCTGAAACTCCGGGATTGGGTTCGAAAGCGGACAAATGGTTTGGAGCTTATGATCCTGCAAAGAACGAAAAACCGGTATCTCACGAAGAAAGTGCAAAGTCTATTTTGGGCATGAATCCGGGAGAGACTCCATTGGCTGTGACCAAAGACATGAATGGACAGGTAGATGCTATCACGGCTTCTACTATCACTTCACGTGCTTTCCTGAATGCGGTGAATGCTGCTTATCAGGCATATAAAGGCGGTGAGGTGGATACGAATTCCGGAGCTTCCCAGAAAAATGAACCGGCTGTTGCACCGGAAGGTGAAGCAGCTGCTAATGACACTAATAACTAAGAAAGGAGGAGACAGTTATGAATAATTTTAAAGTAATGATGAACGGGATTATCAAAGAGAATCCTATTTTTGTGCTCCTGCTCGGTATGTGTCCTACACTGGGTACGACATCATCGGCAATCAACGGTATGGGTATGGGACTGGCCACTATGTTCGTCCTGATTTGCTCGAACGTGGTAATTTCATCTATCAAGAATCTGATTCCGGATATGGTACGCATCCCTTCATTTATCGTGGTGATCGCGTCATTCGTGACACTGTTGCAGATGATAATGCAAGCATACGTGCCCGATCTGTATGCTACTCTCGGTCTTTTCATTCCGCTGATCGTAGTAAATTGTATCGTATTGGGACGTGCGGAAGCTTTCGCAGCGAAGAACAATCCGCTGGCTTCTATGTTTGATGGTATCGGTATGGGATTTGGTTTTACCATTGCCCTGACTCTGTTGGGTGCCGTACGTGAATTCCTCGGAACAGGTAAGATATTTAATCTGACCATTCTGCCGGAAGAATACGGAATGCTGATCTTTGTTCTGGCTCCGGGTGCCTTTATCGCTTTAGGTTATCTGATTGCCATTATTAATAGTCTGAAGAAAGCCTAACTCTATTAAATAAGAAAAGAATATGGAATATATATTGATATTTATCTCGGCAATCTTTGTAAACAACATTGTGTTGTCGCAGTTCCTGGGAATCTGTCCGTTCCTGGGTGTTTCCAAGAAGGTGGAAACAGCGATGGGTATGAGTGCGGCAGTTGCTTTCGTGCTGACTATCGCTACCATCGTCACATTCCTGATTCAGAAGTTTGTGTTGGACGCTTTCGGATTGGGGTACTTACAGACAATCACTTTTATTCTGGTTATTGCCGGACTGGTGCAGATGGTAGAAATTATTCTGAAGAAAGTTTCTCCTTCTTTGTATCAGGCACTGGGGGTGTTCCTGCCGTTGATTACAACGAACTGCTGTATTCTCGGTGTGGCAATCCTGGTAATCCAGAAAGACTTTGATCTGCTGACAGGTGTTGTATACGCATTCTCTACTGCTCTTGGCTTTGGTCTGGCACTGGTATTGTTTGCCGGATTGCGTGAGCAGATGACCCTGGTGAAGATTCCGAAAGGAATGCAGGGGACTCCGATTGCTTTGATTACCGCAGGTTTGCTGGCAATGGCATTCATGGGCTTCTCTGGCGTCGTGTAAAAGACTAAGTTGATAATTAGATAAAGAGGCTGGAAACTCTGTCGTATGGCAACATACAGGCAGTTTGTTTCCGGCCTTTTTCTTTATATCTGTTCATACCGAATATGTTTTTTATCATACCAAAACGCCCTCAAATCGTCCCGTAAGTATCTTCCTGTGAATAAAATTGCGATAGTTTATTGCATTTCCATTTTATTTCCATACATTTGTACCTCAAACAAACTGAAAACCGAAAAACTAACCATATTTTAAAATTATATGAAAGAAAGAATTTTAGTAACGGGAGGAACAGGCTATATTGGGTCTCATACCGTTGTAGAACTACAAAACAGTGGATACGAAGTAATCATTATCGATAATTTATCAAATTCGAGTGCTGACGTTGTTGACAATATAGAGAAAGTATCCGGTATCCGCCCAGCTTTTGAGAAACTGGATTGTCTTGATTTTGCTGGCCTTGATGCCGTATTTGCCAAATATAAAGGAATTAAAGCGATTATTCATTTCGCAGCAAGCAAAGCAGTAGGAGAGTCGGTAGAGAAGCCGTTGCTTTATTATCGTAACAACCTGGTTTCTTTAATCAACCTTCTGGAGTTAATGCCTAAACATGGAGTAGAAGGCATAGTGTTCTCTTCTTCCTGTACAGTATATGGTCAACCGGATGAGTTGCCTGTAACGGAAAAGGCTCCGATCAAGAAAGCGGAATCTCCTTATGGAAATACAAAACAGATTAATGAAGAAATTATCCGTGATACAATAGCTTCCGGTGCCCCGATCAATGCTATTTTGTTACGTTATTTCAATCCGATTGGCGCACATCCTACAGCATTGCTGGGTGAACTTCCGAACGGTGTTCCTCAAAACCTGATTCCTTATCTGACTCAGACAGCGATGGGTATCCGTGAAAAACTAAGTGTATTCGGTGACGATTATGATACTCCTGACGGTTCTTGTATCCGTGACTTTATCAACGTTGTTGACTTGGCAAAAGCACACGTGATTGCAATCCGCCGTATTTTGGAGCAAAAACAGAAAGAAAAAGTAGAAGTATTTAATATCGGTACAGGACGCGGCGTTTCAGTATTGGAACTGATTAATGGCTTTGAAAAAGCTACCGGCGTTAAATTGAATTATCAGATTGTAGGCCGTCGCGCAGGTGATATTGAAAAGGTATGGGCTAATCCCGATTATGCAAACCAGGAACTGGGTTGGAAAGCGGTAGAAACATTAGAAGATACTTTACGCTCTGCATGGAATTGGCAGCTGAAACTCCGTGAAAGAGGCATTCAGTAAAAAGATATTTGTTTTAATTAACATAAAAGTTTAAACAAATCGTTCATGCGATTTGTTTATTAGATGCTAATCAGCTTGATCTGTTTGTGAGTATGTGAATATGAGTAAATGGTACTTATGCCTCTCCGGCATAGACAGGTATGATTGCATAGTAGTTTTGTCGTGTTTTATTTTGTGTTTGTGTTGTGACGGTACTACGACGGGAGTCGTGGTACCGTTTTTTGTTACTCTTTTACAGCCTGCCTTTAAAACAGAATACGTTAGTTCCCCAATCGGTTTCAGGTAAAGTTCCTTCCGGCTCGAACAATCCGTATACGGAAGAACCGGAACCGCTCATAGAGGCATAAACAGCACCTTGCTTGTATAGTTCGGCTTTAATTTCTCCGATCACCGGATGCTGGGGGAATACGCTGTCTTCAAAATCATTGATTAATATCTCTTTCCATTCATTTACCGGGCGTTTGATCGCTTCTTTGATCGAGTATTCGGGATGATGAGGGTGAATATTGGCGAAAGCTTCCCGCGTTGATACGAATACATCCGGTTTGATGATCAGAATCTGATATCCTTTTAAGGATAGTGGAATGGGGGAGAATATGTTACCGATTCCTTCGGCAAAGGTCGGGGCGTTTCTGATAAAGAAAGCGCAGTCTGCTCCCAAAGTTGCGGCATATATTTCCAGCTGATCTTCGGATAAATTCAGCTGAAAGTGTTCGTTGAGTAATTTCAGCATGAAAGCCGCGTCTGATGAGCCTCCTCCCAGTCCGGCACCGGAAGGAATGTGTTTGTACAGATGGATCTCGATAGGACAGAGGTGAAACTCTTTATCTAATAGCAGATATGCTTTCACCACTAAATTGTCTTCCGGATTACCGGATATCTCCATTCCGTACTGATGCAGGGAGAACTTTTTGTCCGCTTCGGGGCTGGTCCGGATTTCCAGCGCATCTTCGAGAGCGACGGGGTAGAATACGGTTTCGAGGTTGTGATATCCGTCCGGACGCTTCTCGGTAATAGAGAGTCCCAGGTTTATTTTTGCGTTTGGGAAAGTGATCATATTCGTTCTGAATTATTATTTTTGAATTTTAAATTATGGGTTGCGAATTTATGCTATTGGTGACAAAGTTACTAAAATCTTCATTTTTCCTTATCTTTTCTTCATTATTATATTCTATCTTTGTCATCCCTTTCGGATTTTACTATGTATAAAAGCCGGGGATCATAAATTGTAAATCATAAAATTGTATATAAGCAGATGGCTGAACAAAGAAGAAATTCCCGTAACACAAAATCAACTAAAGTACAACCGGTCAATGATTATGGTCGTATCCAACCTCAGGCACCGGAGCTGGAAGAGGCGGTGTTGGGTGCTTTAATGATTGAGAAGGATGCTTATTCGCTGGTGAGTGAGATTCTTCGCCCGGAGTCATTTTATGAGCATCGTCATCAGTTGATTTATGCTGCCATTACTGATCTTGCCGTTAATCAGAAGCCGGTGGACATTCTGACGGTCAAAGAGCAGTTGAGCAAAAGAGGTGAGTTGGAAGAGGTCGGTGGACCGTTCTATATTACTCAGTTGAGCAGTAAGGTTGCTTCTTCCGCACATATCGAATATCACGCCCGTATTATTGCACAAAAATCGTTGGCGCGCGAATTGATAACGTTTACCAGTAATATTCAAAGCAAGGCTTTTGATGAGACACTGGATGTGGACGACTTGATGCAGGAGGCGGAAGGCAAGCTGTTTGAGATTTCCCAGCAGAATATGAAGAAAGACTATACGCAGATTAATCCGGTAATTGACGAAGCGTATAAGCTGATTCAGAAAGCGGCTGCACGAACGGACGGTCTGAGTGGTCTTGAAAGTGGATTTACGAAACTGGACAAGATGACCTCCGGTTGGCAGAACTCCGACCTTATTATAATCGCTGCCCGTCCTGCCATGGGTAAGACAGCTTTCGTACTTTCTATGGCTAAGAATATTGCTGTTGATTATCGGAATCCGGTAGCGTTGTTCTCTCTTGAAATGAGTAACGTCCAGTTGGTCAACCGTCTTATCACCAATGTTTGTGAGATTCCGAGTGAGAAGATCAAAAGTGGACAATTGGCAAGCTATGAGTGGCAACAGTTGGACTACAAACTGAAAGACCTGCTGGATGCTCCGCTTTATGTGGACGATACTCCGTCTTTGTCTGTGTTTGAACTCCGGACCAAAGCACGTCGTCTGGTGCGTGAACATGGGGTGAGAATCATTATTATTGACTACCTTCAGTTGATGAATGCGAGTGGTATGGCATTCGGTAGCCGTCAGGAAGAGGTTAGTACGATATCCCGTTCGTTGAAAGGATTGGCAAAGGAGTTGAACATTCCCATTATAGCCTTGTCGCAGTTGAATCGTGGTGTGGAGAGTCGTGAAGGTATTGACGGTAAACGCCCTCAGTTGAGTGACCTTCGTGAATCCGGAGCCATCGAGCAGGATGCCGATATGGTGTGTTTTATTCACCGTCCGGAATATTATAAGATTTATCAGGATGATCGTGGTAACGACCTGCGCGGTATGGCGGAAATTGTGATAGCCAAGCATCGTAATGGTGCGGTAGGTGAAGTCTTGCTCCGATTCAAAGGTGAGTTTACACGATTCTCTAATCCGGAAGATGATATGGTTATACCGATGCCGGGTGAACCTGCAGGTGCCATGCTGGGGTCTAAACTGAATGCCGGTGCTATGCCTCCGCCGGAACCGGACTTTGTTCCGCAGGGAAATAATCCGTTCGGTGCAACGGAAGGACCGTTACCTTTCTAAAAAAACGTCTTTTGGGTTGAATAGAATGACCGCTTAGTCAGATGAAAATAACCGCTCGATTTACTCCAATCGAGCGGTCGATTATTTTTTATAGAGTATAGCCAGGTTGTATTCTGATAGGGATAGGTGGCAAAAATGACAAAGAATACCCCTTTATTTTTTTGCCACTTTGTCACCAACCATGAATTTATTGGGGAATAATACAGTCAGGTCCTTGTTAGTTTAGCTTCTCTTGACATTTTTCTCTCAAATCGTTCTATGTCAACCGAAAAATCTTATTAACTTTGCGAAACTTTTTGAGAAACAATAAAAATTTAATTATATGAATATCTCTTATAACTGGCTGAAAGAGTATGTCAACTTTGATTTGACCCCCGATGAAACGGCTGCTGCGCTGACCTCAATCGGCTTGGAAACAGGTGGTGTAGAAGAAGTGCAAACCATTAAGGGTGGTTTGGAAGGACTCGTAATCGGTGAAGTGCTGACTTGCGAAGAACATCCGAATTCCGACCATTTGCATATCACTACCGTCAATCTGGGAGACGGCGAACCTGTACAGATTGTATGCGGTGCTCCGAATGTAGCTGCCGGACAGAAAGTAGTGGTTGCCACTTTGGGTACCAAACTTTATGACGGTGATGAATGCTTTACTATCAAGAAGTCAAAAATCCGTGGTGTAGAATCTACAGGGATGATTTGTGCAGAAGACGAAATCGGTATTGGTACTGATCATGCAGGAATCATCGTGTTGCCGGCTGAAGCTGTTCCGGGTACTCTCGCCAAAGACTATTATAATATCAAGAGTGACTACGTACTCGAAGTAGATATTACTCCTAACCGTGCAGACGCTTGCTCACACTATGGTGTGGCCCGCGACTTGTATGCTTACCTGATTCAGAATGGCAAGCAGGCTACTTTGCAACGTCCATCTGTAGATGGATTTAAGGTGGAAAATCATGATTTGGATATCGAAGTAGTGGTTGAAAACAGCGAAGCCTGTCCTCACTATGCCGGCGTTACGGTGAAAGGCGTTACTGTGAAGGAAAGCCCCGAATGGTTGCAGAATAAATTGCGCTTGATCGGTGTACGTCCTATTAATAATGTAGTGGATATTACTAATTATATCGTTCATGCTTTCGGTCAGCCATTGCATTGTTTCGATGCCGGAAAGATAAAAGGCAATGAAGTAATTGTCAAGACATTGCCGGAAGGCACTCCATTCGTCACATTGGATGAAGTGGAACGCAAGTTGAACGAACGCGATCTGATGATCTGCAACAAAGAAGAAGCGATGTGTATTGCCGGTGTATTCGGCGGACTGGATTCCGGTTCTACGGAAGCTACGACAGATGTATTTATCGAAAGCGCTTATTTCCATCCTACATGGGTGCGTAAGACTGCCCGTCGTCACGGTCTGAATACGGATGCTTCTTTCCGTTTCGAACGTGGCATCGATCCGAACGGAGTAATCTATTGTCTGAAACTGGCTGCTCTGATGGTGAAAGAACTGGCCGGTGGCACTATCTCATCCGAAATTAAGGATGTTTGCGTTGCAGCTCCACAAGACTTTATGGTAGAACTTTCTTATGAGAAAGTAAATTCGCTGATTGGTAAAGTGATTCCCGTGGAAACGATCAAGAGCATTGTTACCAGCCTGGAAATGAAAATCATGAATGAGACAGTTGACGGACTGACATTAGCCGTTCCTCCTTATCGTGTAGACGTACAGCGTGATTGCGATGTGATCGAAGATATTCTACGTATCTACGGATATAATAATGTAGAAATCCCGACTACGCTGAACTCCAGTCTGACAACCAAGGGTGAGCATGATAAATCAAACAAATTACAGAATCTGGTTGCAGAACAGTTGGTTGGCTGTGGCTTCAATGAAATACTGAATAATTCTCTGACTCGTGCCGCTTACTACGACGGTCTGGAGAACTATCCATCCAACCATCTGGTGATGCTGCTGAATCCACTGAGTGCCGATCTGAACTGTATGCGTCAGACATTGCTGTTCGGTGGACTGGAAAGCATCGCTCACAATGCAAACCGCAAGAATGCCGATTTGAAATTCTTCGAATTCGGTAATTGCTATTACTTCGATGCGGACAAGAAGAATCCAGAAAAAGTACTGGCTACCTATTCGGAAGACTATCACTTGGGTTTGTGGGTGACTGGAAAGAAAGTAGCCAACTCATGGGCACACCCGGATGAAAACAGTTCGGTATACGAATTGAAGGCTTATGTAGAGAATATATTGAAGCGCCTGGGACTGGATTTGCACAACCTGGTAGTTGGCAATCTGACTGACGATATTTTCGCTACCGCACTTTCTGTTCATACCAAGGGGGGGAAGCGTCTTGCCTCTTTCGGTGTTGTGACGAAGAAACTGCTGAAAGCATTCGATATAGATAATGAGGTGTATTATGCCGACTTGAACTGGAAAGAACTGATGAAGGCTATCCGTTCAGTGAAGATCAGCTACAAGGAAATTTCCAAATTCCCTGCTGTGAAGCGTGACTTGGCATTGTTGCTCGACAAGAACGTACAGTTTGCCGAAATCGAAAAAATCGCTTACGATACAGAAAAGAAACTGCTGAAAGAAGTGGAACTCTTCGATGTATACGAAGGTAAGAACATCGAAGCAGGTAAGAAATCGTATGCGGTCAGCTTCCTGCTTCAGGATGAAACTCAGACGCTGAACGATAAGATGATCGATAAGATCATGTCTAAACTGGTGAAGAATCTGGAAGATAAGCTGAATGCAAAATTGAGATAAATTTAAAATTCACAATTCAAAATTAATACAAACCAATGGGAAGAGCATTTGAATATAGAAAAGCCGCAAAGCTGAAAAGATGGGGCCACATGGCTAAAACATTTACAAGACTGGGTAAACAGATCGCTATTGCCGTGAAGGCGGGTGGTCCGGAACCGGAAAATAACCCGACACTGCGTTCGGTCATCGCTACTTGTAAGCGTGAGAATATGCCGAAGGACAATATCGAACGTGCGATTAAGAATGCAATGGGTAAGGATCAGAGCGACTACAAGAGCATGACTTACGAAGGATACGGTCCTCACGGAATTGCTGTCTTTGTAGATACGCTGACTGATAATACGACTCGTACGGTAGCCGATGTACGCTCTGTATTCAATAAATTTGGTGGTAACCTCGGAACAATGGGATCATTGGCTTTCCTCTTCGACCATAAATGTATGTTCACTTTCAAGATAAAGGACGGCATGGATATGGAAGAACTGATCCTTGATCTGATTGATTACGACGTAGAAGATGAGTACGAACAGGATGACGAAGAAGGAACAATCACTATCTACGGTGATCCTAAGAGCTATGCCGCTATTCAGAAACATCTTGAAGAGTGTGGCTTCGAGGATGTCGGCGGTGATTTTACTTATATCCCGAACGATCTGAAAGAGGTAACTCCGGAACAACGCGAAACTTTGGATAAGATGATAGAACGTCTTGAAGAATTTGATGACGTGCAGACTGTTTATACAAACATGAAGCCGGAAGAAGGCGGAAACGAGGAGTAAGCGGATTATGGAATATGTTTATAGAACCCAGGGTACTTGCAGCACAAACATCGAACTGAATGTAGAAGATGGAGTTGTGAAGGAAGTTGCCTTTTGGGGAGGATGTAACGGAAATCTTCAGGGACTTTCACGTCTGGTAAAGGGAATGAAGGTAGAAGAGGTTATCAAGAAACTTGAAGGAGTACGTTGCAGTGGCAGACCGACGTCCTGTCCCGATCAGTTGTGCCATGCACTGCATGAAATGGGATATTAACGGAAGTCTCCCTTTATAAAATATACACTGGCCTCCGGCAATTCATTTTGCCGGAGGTTTTTTATTGTGCCGTACCTTTCCCTATTTGTCGGTATTTTGAACCAAAATCGACCTTCGGTCGTTATTTATAAGTATATTTGTGCTGAATAAACTATTATGCAATGATGAAGAATATTTTTCAAGACTTGAAACGGAAAGATCATAAACGTTATTTGGGCGGACTGGATGTTTTTAAATATATTGGTCCCGGACTTTTGGTAACTGTCGGATTTATTGATCCGGGCAACTGGGCATCAAATTTTGCCGCAGGTTCCGAGTTCGGCTATTCACTTCTTTGGGTGGTCACCTTATCCACTATCATGTTGATTGTCCTCCAGCATAATGTTGCTCACTTGGGGATTGTTACGGGGCTTTGCCTTTCGGAAGCCGCTACGAAATATACTCCTAAATGGGTATCCCGTCCTATTTTGGGTACGGCGGTATTGGCGTCTATTTCTACTTCATTGGCTGAGATTCTGGGAGGAGCCATCGCATTGGAGATGCTGTTTGATATGCCTATTATGTGGGGGGCGGTGCTGACCACACTTTTTGTCTCCATCATGCTCTTTACCAACTCCTATAAAAAGATAGAACGTTCCATTATTGCTTTTGTCTCGGTGATCGGTCTTTCATTTATTTATGAATTGTTTCTGGTAGAAATAGACTGGCCGGCTGCGACGATGGGTTGGGTGACGCCTGCTTTCCCGAAGGGTAGTATGCTGATTATTATGAGTGTGCTGGGAGCGGTTGTGATGCCTCATAATCTGTTTCTGCATTCGGAAGTAATACAGAGTCACGAGTATAATAAGAAAGACGATGCGTCTATCAAGAAAGTATTGAAATACGAGTTGTTCGATACGCTTTTCTCGATGATCGTTGGCTGGGCAATTAACAGTGCTATGATTCTGCTGGCTGCTGCTACTTTCTTTAAAAGTGGTATTCAGGTGGAAGAATTGCAACAAGCCAAATCACTGCTTGAACCTTTGTTGGGAAGTAATGCGGCAATCGTATTCGCATTGGCTCTGTTGATGGCAGGTATTTCGTCCACCATAACAAGCGGAATGGCGGCAGGTTCTATCTTTGCAGGTATCTTTGGAGAGTCATATCATATTAAAGACAGTCACTCGCAGGTAGGAGTAATCCTTTCGTTGGGAATTGCGCTGTTGCTGATTTTCTTTATTGGTGATCCATTCAAGGGATTACTGATTTCGCAGATGATATTGAGTATTCAGTTGCCTTTCACGGTATTCCTGCAAGTAGGGTTGACTTCATCCCGAAAGGTAATGGGGAATTATGTCAATAGCCGTTGGAGTACTTTTGTATTATATGCTATTGCAGTCATTGTTTCGGTATTGAATATAATGCTGCTGTTTTCATAAAACGAACATAAATCTATAAACTATAAAATGATGAAGATTATTACTTATAATGTGAACGGGCTTCGTGCTGCCGTTTCTAAAGGTTTGCCGGAATGGCTGGTGCAGGAGAATCCGGATATTCTTTGTCTGCAAGAGACAAAACTACAGCCGGACCAATATCCGGCAGAAGTATTTGAAGCTTTGGGTTACAGGGCTTATCTCTATTCTGCACAAAAGAAGGGATACAGCGGTGTGGCGATCCTTACTAAGCAGGAACCCGATCATGTGGAATATGGTATGGGGATAGAAGCTTATGACAATGAAGGGCGTTTTATCCGTGCGGATTTTGGCGACTTGTCCGTAGTCAGTGTTTATCATCCTTCGGGAACGAGCGGAGACGAACGGCAGGCATTTAAAATGGTGTGGCTGGAAGACTTTCAGAAATATGTGACAGAGCTGCGCAAGACTCGTCCGAACCTTATCCTTTGCGGTGACTATAATATCTGTCATGAGCCGATTGATATTCATGATCCTGTCCGGAATGCCACGAACAGCGGCTTCCTGCCCGAAGAACGGGAATGGATGACTCGTTTCCTTTCTGCAGGATTTATTGATTCTTTCCGTCTGCTCTATCCGGAGAAACAGGAGTATACGTGGTGGAGCTATCGTTTTAATTCGCGTGCCAAGAATAAAGGCTGGCGGATTGACTATTGCATGACCAGTGAGCCGGTACGTCCGATGCTGAAAAGTGCCAGCATACTGAACGATGCCGTACATTCAGATCATTGTCCAATGGCTTTGGAAATAGAATAAAAACAGAAAATAGCATGGAAGATAGAATACAAAAAGCTGTAGAACTTTTTAAGAGCGGATATAACTGCTCGCAGTCTGTAGTAGCTGCATTTGCCGATATGTATGGTTTCACACAGGAGCAGGCAGTGCGTATGTCAGCCTCTTTTGGCGGAGGAATCGGGCGGATGCGTGAGACATGCGGGGCTGCTTGCGGACTGTTCCTGATAGCCGGACTGGAAACCGGAGCTACCGAAGCGACAGATCGTGAAGGAAAAGCTGCAAACTATGCGGTAGTGCAGGAATTGGCTGCCGAATTTAAAAAACGCAACGGGTCGTTGATTTGCGGAGAATTGTTGGGATTAAAGAAAAAAGAGCCGATTTCGACTGTTCCCGAAGAACGTAATACTCAATATTATAGCAAACGACCGTGTGCTAAAATGGTGGAAGAGGCGGCAAGAATTTGGGTAGAATACCTCGAAAAACACCCTAAATAAGGGGATAAAATGCTTTTTTATTACAAAATCAGCAAAAAAAGATTCAATAAAGTGTTATATAACATAAAAATAACTATCTTTGTCCCCGAAATAAAATCTGAAAGCTTTCGGGCCGGATGATTTTTAAAGCATGTCTAACTATAATTTCAAAAGCAAATGTTGAAAGAAAAAGCAGGTGTAATCGCAGGTAATATCTGGAATGCACTGAATGAAACAGAAGGAATGACTGCCAAGCAACTGAAAAAAGCAACTAAATTGGTTGACAAAGATTTGTTCCTCGGCCTTGGCTGGTTATTGAGAGAAGATAAAGTTTCTGCTGAAGAAGTAGAAGGTGAACTCTTCATCAAATTGATCTAAGCGAGTAACTCACTTAAGCAATAAAAAAATGCGTTGGTACATGATTATAATGTTATCAACGCATTTTTTTATATTCCGCCATTTACGTATCTTTGCACACCAAAAAGACAAAATAATAAGAATTCAGAATGAAGAATATACGAAATTTCTGCATCATTGCCCACATTGACCACGGTAAATCAACCCTGGCAGACCGCTTGCTGGAGTTTACCAACACTATTCAGGTGACTAACGGGCAGATGCTTGATGATATGGATTTGGAGAAGGAGAGAGGTATCACCATCAAGAGCCACGCTATCCAGATGGAGTACAACTACAAAGGTGAAAAGTATATCCTTAACCTGATTGACACTCCGGGGCACGTGGATTTTTCGTATGAGGTATCCCGTTCCATTGCCGCTTGCGAAGGTGCGCTGCTTATCGTAGACGCATCGCAGGGAGTGCAGGCACAGACCATCTCCAATCTGTATATGGCTATCGAACATGATCTCGAAATTATCCCCATTATCAATAAATGTGATATGGCAAGTGCCATGCCCGAAGAGGTAGAGGACGAAATCGTAGAACTGTTGGGCTGCAAGCGTGATGAGATTATCCGTGCATCCGGTAAGACCGGAATGGGCGTGGAGGAAATCCTCGCAGCCGTTATCGAACGCATTCCGCATCCCGAAGGTGATGAGGAAGCTCCGTTGCAGGCATTGATTTTTGACTCTGTATTCAACTCCTTCCGTGGTATTATCGCTTACTTTAAGATCGAAAATGGAGTAATCCGCAAGGGAGATAAAGTGAAGTTCTTTAATACCGGAAAAGAGTATGATGCCGATGAAGTAGGTGTACTGAAAATGGAACTGGTTCCACGTAACGAACTTCGTACGGGCGATGTAGGTTACATTATATCGGGTATCAAGACCTCGAAAGAGGTGAAAGTGGGAGATACCATTACTCATGTTGCCCGTCCGTGTGATAAAGCGATTGCGGGTTTTGAAGAAGTGAAGCCAATGGTTTTTGCCGGAGTCTATCCGATTGAGGCGGAAGATTTTGAGGATCTGCGTGCTTCTTTGGAAAAATTGCAGTTGAATGACGCTTCGCTGACTTTCCAGCCGGAATCTTCATTGGCACTGGGCTTCGGTTTCCGTTGCGGTTTCCTCGGATTGCTTCACATGGAGATTGTACAGGAACGTCTGGATCGTGAATTCGACATGAATGTGATTACTACCGTGCCTAACGTATCTTATAATATATATGATAAACAAGGCAATATGAAAGAAGTGCATAACCCCGGTGGTATGCCTGATCCGACGTTGATCGACCATATTGAAGAACCTTATATCAAAGCGTCTATTATTACGACTACCGATTATATCGGCCCGATTATGACCCTCTGTCTGGGGAAACGTGGAGAACTCTTGAAACAAGAGTATATTTCCGGTAATCGTGTGGAAATATATTATAACATGCCTTTGGGTGAAATCGTGATCGACTTCTATGACCGATTGAAGAGTATTTCGAAAGGATATGCGTCGTTCGACTATCATCCCAATGGTTTCCGTCCTTCCAAGTTGGTGAAACTGGACATCATGTTGAATGGTGAACCGGTCGATGCGCTTTCTACGCTGATTCACTTCGATAACGCGTATGATATGGGACGCCGGATGTGTGAGAAACTGAAAGAATTAATCCCTCGCCAGCAGTTTGAAATCGCTATTCAGGCAGCTATCGGGGCTAAGATTATAGCTCGTGAAACTATTAAGGCAGTTCGCAAGGATGTAACTGCGAAGTGTTATGGTGGTGACGTAAGCCGTAAACGTAAACTGCTTGAAAAGCAGAAAAAGGGTAAAAAACGAATGAAACAAATCGGTAATGTGGAAGTGCCGCAGAAAGCCTTCCTCGCCGTACTGAAGCTGGATTAAAAAATGAACCGCAAGCGATTTTTCAGAGAGTTATTCTGAACAAATCGGCTTGCGGTTAGTTTTTTAATACACCAGGTGATTGTCTTCTGTCTGCAGAGCTTTCCTTGGCAATCACCTTTTTTGAAACAAACAACTATAAATATGAGAAAAGTTCTGTCTTTTTCGGGCTTCCTGATGTTGGGGCTCGTCATTTCACAATTCCTCCCGATGATAGCGGGAGAAGGATATGGAACTGTTAAGGTCCTGTCGAATATACTACTTTATGTATGTCTTAGTTTTATAATGATTAATGTGGGTCGGGAGTTTGTGCTCGACAAAGTCCGCTGGAAAAGTTATGCCGAGGATTATCTTATAGCGATGGCTACAGCTGCCCTGCCTTGGTTCATAATTGCTATCTATTATGTATTCGTGCTTCTTCCGCCTGATTACTGGAATAGTTGGGAGGCTTGGAAAGAGAATCTGTTACTAAGTCGTTTTGCCGCACCTACGTCGGCCGGCATCTTGTTTACGATGCTGGCGGCTATCGGGTTAAAGTCCAGCTGGATATATAAGAAGATTCAGGTCCTGGCTATTTTTGATGATCTGGATACCATTCTTTTGATGATCCCTCTTCAGATCATGATGATTGGTTTGCGTTGGCAGCTGATTATTGTGGTGGTTATTGTATTTATGCTGTTGTCCATTGGATGGAAACAACTGAATAAGTATAACTGGCGGCAGGATTGGAAAGCTATTCTCTTCTATTCCGTTATCATATTTCTGGCTACGCAGATACTTTATCTCGGCAGTAAAGAGCTGTATGGAGAAGAAGGAAGTATCCATATCGAAGTTCTGTTGCCGGCATTTGTATTGGGTATGATCATGAAGCATAAAGAGCACGATACTCCTGTAGAACGAAAAGTCTCTACTGGAATCTCCTTCCTGTTTATGTTCCTGGTAGGTATGAGTATGCCTCATTTTATCGGAGTTAACTTTGCGGAAACTCATACAGGAACGCATTCGGTGACAGGTTCGCAGGAGATGATGTCCTGGGGAATGATTTTGTTCCATGTTGTCATAGTCTCTTTCTTATCGAATATAGGCAAACTTTGTCCGATGTTCTTCTATCGTGACCGGAAGTTGAGTGAGCGACTGGCCCTTTCCATTGGTATGTTTACCCGCGGTGAGGTAGGTGCCGGAATTATATTTATTGCATTGGGTTATAATCTCGGCGGTCCGGCACTGGTCATTTCCGTACTTACATTGGTGTTGAATCTTATTCTGACAGGAATATTTGTCCTTTGGGTGAAAAACTTGGCTTTAAGGAGCTATAATGATTAAAAAAATCCATATATTGCGGATCAAATACTATAAACACCTTTCATTATGACAATTTTGCGTACAATGCGAAATTTCTCGTCAATGAATATTGCGGCGAGTATCCTTTTGTTTGTAGCGGCAATAGCGGCTGCTATCATAGCCAATTCTCCGGTTGCTCCGGTTTATCAGGAGTTCCTTTTGCATGAACTTCATTTGCAGATCGGTAATTTTAATCTGCTTTCGCATGGCGGAGAGAATCTGCGGATGATCGAGTTCATCAATGACGGGTTGATGACCATCTTTTTCTTGCTGGTAGGATTGGAAATCAAACGGGAGTTGTTGGTTGGTGAGCTTTCTTCCTTCCGCAAGGCGGCGCTTCCCTTTATTGCTGCCTGTGGCGGTATGCTGTTTCCGGTGATTGTTTACATGTCAATCTGTCCTCCGGGCAGTGCGGGAAGTCAGGGATTGGCCATTCCAATGGCAACGGATATTGCTTTTTCGTTAGGGGTATTAAGTCTGTTGGGAAGCCGTGTGCCGTTGAGCCTGAAGATATTTCTGACGGCTTTTGCGGTAGTTGATGATATCGGAGGTATCCTTGTAATTGCTCTTTTTTATAGTTCGCATGTGTCGTATGGGTATATTCTGATAGCCGCATTGCTTTACGTTTTACTTTATTTTATAGGGAAGCGTGGGACTACCAATAAGATTTTCTTTTTAGTGATCGGTGTCGTTATATGGTATTTATTTTTGCAATCCGGTATTCATAGTACCATTTCGGGAGTTATTCTGGCGTTTGTTATTCCGGCGAAACCCCGTCTATATGTTGGAAAATATATCGAGCATATTCGTCATACAATTGCAGGTTTCCCGGTGGTGGAATCGGGAAGTATCGTATTGACTAATGAGCAGATTGCCAAACTGAAAGAGGTCGAATCTGCTTCCGACCGTGTTATCAGTCCTCTGCAGTCTTTGGAGGATAATTTGCATGGAGCTGTCAATTATCTGATTCTTCCGTTGTTTGCCTTTGTCAATGCAGGCGTTGTCTTTAGTGGCGGCGGTGAGTTGGTGGGAAGTGTAGGGATGGCAGTGGCAGCAGGGTTGCTGTTTGGTAAATTTGCGGGAATTTATTTCTTTACCTGGTTGGCTATAAAGATAAAACTTACTCCAATGCCGCCGGGCATGACTTGGAAGAATCTTTCCGGTATAGCTCTGTTGGGAGGGATCGGTTTTACGGTGTCGCTTTTCATTGCCAATCTTTCTTTTGGTGCAAACTACCCTGTTCTGTTGAATCAGGCTAAGTTCGGAGTGCTATCGGGGACTATTCTTTCCGGATTATTAGGATACATTGTACTCAGGATAGTATTACCTGTCCGAAAGCGGAAATAATAACTAGAGATCAGTCGTTCAGGCATATCGGATATTCATCAGGCGATATGCCTTTTTTATTGTATATATAATATAAGGTGAAAATGATATCTACTAATAATATTAGTTAAACAACTGCTTTATTTAGTAGATTAACTAATAGTGTTAGTTGTTTGTTTGAAAAATAGTATTATATTTGTGCCATTGGAAGAACAATAAATATGTAGACTATGAAACAGATGAAACGATTGACCGTCAAAGAGGAAGAAATTATGCGTATATTTTGGGAACATGGACCTATGTTTGTTCGTGAACTTCTATCATTCTATGATGAACCAAAACCGCATTATAACACAGTTTCTACCCTTGTTCGAGGGCTGGAGGAGAAAGGTTTTGTGGGGTATAAAGCCTACGGAAATACTTATCAATATTATGCTCTTGTTTCGGAAAAGGAGTATAAGAGTTCGGCACTCAAAGAAGTGGTTTCCCAGTATTATAATAATTCCTATATCAATGTAGTGTCTTCTTTTATTGAAGAAGAAGGGATGTCTGTTGATGAACTAAAATCGCTGATAGAGTATATAGAGCAAAGTAAAAAGAAGAAGTAATCTCTCTCTGGTCTATCGGACAGATACGATTTTTATTCTATGGACAAACAACTTTTAATCTGAAAACACAATGGGAGCTTTTTTATTCTATCTGCTGAAATCCGGATGTTGCTTAGTGGTCTTTTATATTTTCTTTAAGCTGCTGATGAGCCGGAGTACTTTTTTCCGTTTTAACCGCATCACTTTGTTGGTTGGGTTGTTAGGATGTACTTTGCTTCCACTTATTGAGCTGACAACTACCGAGGAGACTTTTTTGCATACTCCGTTGTATGCCATTCACGAGATATTGCAAAGTACGGAGTCTGTCATTCTAAATCCGGAACAGATGGAAGATCCTATTCTTATATCTGAAAAGAATCCGGAAATAAACTCTTTGAATTGGATTCCTGTGACTTTAGCTTTTATATATGGAGTGGGGGCTTTGGTGACACTGATCTGGTTGTCTTTGTCCACTTGTCGTTTGATTCAGTTGATTCGTACGTCAGAGAAAAAACAGTTTGGAAACTATGTATTAGTGATTCCTCAGCAGCCAACTGCTTCATTTAGCTGGGGTAAATATATTGTTATTTCAGCAGCTGACTACTCTCAACAGTCCGAAGAAATACTCCTCCACGAAACGATGCATTTACGAAATCATCATACTTTGGACTTATTGTTTATGCAGATATTCCTGCTTGTTTATTGGTTTAATCCTGTCGTTTGGCTACTAAAACGGGAGTTGCAGGAAGTACATGAATTTGAAGCCGATAATGGCGTAATTAATACAGGCATCGATGCAACTAAATATCAATTATTACTGGTGAAAAAAGCTGTTGGTACAAGGCTCTACTCTATGGCTAATGGCTTTAATCACTCTAAACTTAAAAAACGTATCACTATGATGTTAAAAGAAAGAACCAATCGTTGGGCACGATTAAAGCTGTTGCTTGCCGTGCCTGTGATGGCTGGAGCGCTTTATGTGTTTGCACAGCCGGAAGTGAAAGAAGTTCCGCGACAGATTCAGTCTGAACTTCAGCAGAAAGAAGCGGATGATTATTCATCTTTGATGTTTTTTTTCAAAGAAGGGGGAGAGAGATACAGCAAGCTGGTTAATGGAGCGTATCCACCCTCTAAGATTAAAGCAAGACAGGTTCACTCCCTTTTTGTTAATAAACAAAATAGGGTGATGTTCGATAATGATGTATGTTCAGTGGATGAGTTGAAGTCTACTATTGTGAAGAATTTGATGAAATCCTGGGAAGAAAGTAAGAGGAAAGAATACCAAGTTATTTCTTTTCAGGTTGATCGCGGAAGTGAAATTGCTGCACTCACTACTATACTCAAAGAAGTAAAAGGAGCATTTGAGCAAATTCGTGCTGATTTGTCTATTACATTGACAGATAAAAGTGAAGAAGCGTTGGACCGATTGTTTCCCGTTCTACTGTCGGAAGGTGCTGCGAGAAATTATGGATTGAAAGAGCTGTCAATGGAGGAGAAAATCAGTGGGATTGTGGTAACAATTCACACTTCGGAAGGGAAGGAAGTAATGAAAGATTTTACTTTAACGGAATTGAAACAGAAAGTCACTGCTGCACGTGCAAAGCAAGCTGATCCGGAAAGTTTGGTTATTGGCCTCAAGATAGAGAAAGGGTGTAAGATGGGATACGTGACGGATACCAAGCAGGTGCTGAGGGAATGTAGTGCATTGAAGATTAATTATTCAACTGATAACTAATTAGTTTATAAATAGTGTCACTATATAGCCAGCATAGTGACACTATCCAATCAGCATAGTGACACTATCCCAACCGGATAGCGACACCATCTTAAAAGGTCTATAATTTTTGTTTTATTCATCATCCCCGTCATCCGCTATCGGCAGAATTCTCTGACTTTCCTCATGGGGCAATTGTTCTACTTGGCGTAGTTTCCGTTCAATAGCGCGGGTTCTTTTTCCCATCACTTCTTCCAGTTGGTCACCGGCACTTTGCAGGTTCTTCTGTACCTTTTCGAGTAGGCCTCCGAATTTGCTGAATTCAGTTTTAACTGCTCCCAAAACTGTCCACACTTCTCCGGTACGCTTTTGAATAGCCAGCGTGCGGAACCCCATCTGAAGACTGTTCAATATAGCACCAAGGGTAGTTGGTCCCGTCACTACAATTTTATATTCTTTTTGTAGCGTCTCTACCAAGCTTGTTCTTCGGATCACCTCTGCATAGATGCTTTCAAAAGGCAGGAACATGATGGCAAAGTCTGTGGTGAAAGGCGGGTCTACATATTTATCGTGAATATCTTTCGCCATTTTCTTGATGGTTGTTTCCAGCTGCTTGCCGGATGATTCCATCAATGCAGTATCTCCTGCCTCGAAAGCGTCGTAGTATTGCTCATATACATCTTTCGGGAATTTTGCATCGATAGGCAGGTATACAGTGCTGTTCGCATCATCCTTACCCGGTAACTTAATGGCAAATTCCACAAATTCAGTTCCGCTTTTCTTGGTTTTCACATTGGCGTCATATTGTTCCGGACTCATCATCTGTTCCAGCAATGCTCCTAACTGAACTTCACCGAATGTACCGCGCATTTTTACGTTACTCAATACTTTTTTCAGTCCACCGACGTCTTGTGCGAGAGATTTCATTTCTCCCAGTCCCTTCTGTACATTTTCCAGTTGTGAGCGGACGATTTCAAAGGACTGTCCAATGCGTTCATTCAATGTCTTCTGCAATTTTTCTTCCACCATCAGTCGCATATCATCCAGCCGCTTTTCAGTCGATTTTATCAAGACCTCTTGCTGGCGTGCCATTGTGTCGAACTTTTGGCGTTGCAGTTCCCCGTTTGTCATCATGTTCTTATGCAGTACGTCTTGCAATTGTTGCATATTCTGATTCAGCGTTTGGGTCATTTCCATGCGAAGTTCCCGGATACTGCGGTTTAGTTCTTCGCGGTTCTCTTGCATTTGCTGGCGCAAGGCTGCCTGTAATTGTTCCGCTTGCGCATGATTATTTCCTTTTGCCAGTGATAGTACAATCGAGATTACTGCTAATGCGGCAATAACAATAAGTAGAATCAGTTCCATCAATAAGTCAGAATTTCGTTTCCGGTTTCAGTAATCAGAATCATATTCTCCCATTGGGCAGAAGGCAGTCCGTCATCCGTGCATACCGTCCATCCGTCAGCTTCGTCAACAAATACTTCATAAGTACCCATATTTATCATCGGTTCAATGGTGAAGGTCATGCCCGGAACGATCATCATTCCTGTTCCCCGGCGTCCGAAATGTTCCACATCCGGTGCTTCATGAAACTGCATTCCTACACCATGCCCGCAAAGATCGCGTACCACGTTGAATCCGTTCTTTTCTGCGTGTTCCTGAATAGCGGCGCCTACATCTCCTAATTGTTTCCAAGGCTGTGCGGCGGCTATACCTATTTCCATACACTCTTTAGTCACTTGAACCAGTTTGCGCATTTCGGGACTTACGTCACCGATCATAAACATACGGGATGCGTCGGAGAAATATCCTTTGTAAATGGTAGAAACATCTACATTGATGATATCTCCGCTTTGCAGTATTTCTGTTTTGCTGGGAATACCGTGGCATACCACATCATTGATACTGGTGCAGACGCTTTTAGGAAATCCTTCGTAGTTGAGAGGAGCAGGGATGGCACCGTGCTTTGTGGTGAAGTCATATACCATGACATCGATTTCTTCAGTCGACATTCCTTCACGGATATTCTCCGAAATATAATCCAACAGGGCAGTATTGATTTTGGCACTCTCACGGATTCCTTCCAGTTGTTCGGGAGTACGCAGTACTTTGCGCGGTGGGAGTTTGTAACCTTGTTTTCTGTATTTCTGTATTTTCGCTTCTACTTCAGCCGGATAATTGGAGGGAGTAAACCGGAATCCCTTGATAAAGTTCTTCATTATTATAGGATGTTTTTTAATCGTACTACAAAGGTACGAGAATAAATGGAAAATGAAATCGTTTATCATGTGATTCCTTTTTTACCATTCATAAGAAATACAGATCTGAGGCACCCATTCCCATCTTTTTTGTATGGTGTTGTATTGATATTGTACGCCGGTTTTCAATTTCCAGCCTTTACCTACTTTTAAAACAATGTCGCTGCCTAGTGTGGTTGGTATTGCTTCAGAGGAAAGTCCACGATATCTTCGGGTGTCCAGATTTTGTTTACCATATATGCTAAGAAACCATTTTTTAGAGAGCTTATAATCCATTTGAGTTTGGATATGAAAGTGGTTTGAACTTTCACTAAAGTTACTTTTACTATGCAGAGTGATATTTTTGTTTATTTTGAGCCGTGAATAAGTGGGTAAGAAAGTAGAATTGGTCTGTCGAAAGATGTTATGAGTATGAAAAGGTAATTTCGGAGATATGATTGTTGATTTAAGAATCGGTAATGTTGGATCAAAGTCAACAAAGGGTTTTGTATGATATAACATGTTTTGTTCTGTCTTCTTTACGAATACCTTATTGATTCTGATTTCTTGCTCAGAATTTAATGTTTGCTGTAGCCTCAATGAATCTTGTTTGCTCCACTCTTGTCCTGCTACGGATAAGGGGAGTAATAATAGACAAAGAGTACCTAACTGATATTTATAAGCGTCCATATAGTGTGCTAGTATAGTTTATTCTATGGACGGTGAAAAAGTGAAAATGCTGCTTTATGTAATGAATAAATAATAGCTATTTTACATAATATGAGAATACTTTTCTTTTTTTGTATAGGTGTATTAAGCACATTTATCGTGTCCAGTCGCACCTATGGAAACAAAACCTATATAGCTGTTTTTTTATGTATTGAGTGATAAGTTCTAGTTTCTTGATTGGTTCATCTTTCATAAATCTTGAATGATATTGAGAGAAAAAATGAGGTGGAAAAATATAGATGTTATAATTACAACCACTTTTTTTCTGAGCATTGCAGGACTCATAGTTCTTATTATCATTCTTTAATGTTTTGTATTTAAGATAATCTTTTTGCTT
Organism: Bacteroides sp. MSK.20.82; assembly: GCF_019052485.1. Lineage (NCBI taxonomy): Bacteria > Pseudomonadati > Bacteroidota > Bacteroidia > Bacteroidales > Bacteroidaceae > Bacteroides > Bacteroides sp. MSK.20.82. The sequence continues at coordinate 49,139 of NZ_JAHQUN010000021.1, read as the reverse complement.
TAAATACCGGTTCTATCTTCTGAATCTCCGATTCAAATCCGAACCAATAGCCATGTCCTGCTTCGTCAATAGGAAGAAAACATAACCGGAGGTTCTCACGATATGAACCATATATAATTTCCCAATTATCGGGAGGAACTTGGCGTTTTGTCTTTACTTTTTCAGCGGGGATTTTTTTTAACGACATACCGGCTTCTATCCATGCAATACTGACTTGTGTCACGTAATCGGGATAATGATTCTTGCAGAAATTATAGAGGATAAGTCCCCTTTTTTCTAGACTCAAAGGAGTGTCGATGACATCTGTCTGTATTAGATGGTCAAGTAACTCATGCAGGAAATGCGGATTATCCAAAATGAGGGTACGAGTCAGACTTCGCCATGTAGGTGTATTATAGAATCCGTCTAAAAGACGGGACAGATAGTGGGCGGTTTGCAATTCTTCTACGGAAATTTCTTTAGTCTGCAAAACTTCGTAGGGAGGGAGAGGAGAGTATTGGATGCCTAACTCTTCCGCCCTTCTTCGCATTTCCGTGCCGGGAAGTAATTTTAATGATTCCAGTTGTATTTCCCCTGCACCATATTCGGCAAGTGTACGAACGTCTTCAAATATTTCGGATAGGTGATAGAGAGGAAGACCGGCTATTAAGTCAGCATGTGTCTCCATGTTCTTAAGGGAACAAAGATATTTCAGACCTTGAAGGGCATCAGATAATTTTCCGATACGTCGGCTTTTCTCTAATACGGGTTCACGAAGGCTTTGAATACCTGCTTCGAGGTGTAGCAAACCATTAGGTAAAATAGCGAGTTCTTCTTTCAATTCTTCGGAGAGAAGTGCCGGGTGAATTTCCAAATGGAAACAGATGTCCGGGGCATATTCACGGAAGAGGTGAAGAAGTTCTTTGGCTCGCTTATTATTATAGTTGAAAGTGCGGTCGAGTACACGCACATTTTTGATGCCATGCTGATGGATAACATTCAGTCGTTCGCGGATTGCCTCCAATGAAATGGTGCGAACCGGTTTCTCACCTCCGCTGACGCAGAAAGCGCATGTGTTGAAGCATCCTCGGGTAGTTTCCAGTTGTACGAAAGGCTTGCTCCAATTAAAAAAACGACTTTTCTCCGGTGAGACGAGCTGAGAGAAGTTCATGACACGGGCAATACCGTTGTCTTGATATTGGTCTGATTCGTCCAGATAACATAATCCGGATATCTGATTCCACTCATTTACAGGGTGATTCCATACTTTTAACCAAATTGGGAATACTTCTTCTCCTTCTCCCCGAAACACTCCGTTGACAAATTTGTTCTTTCTTAAGAAGGCTTCGTTATTTCCTAAAAACTCCGGACCGCCGAGTACGATGCAGCAATGAGGTAGCAAAGCTTTAGCACGTGAAACGATATGCAACAGTTGCTCGTGATTAAATAGCCAGTTGGTAGCAGCAATAATATCTGGTTGATGGTGATAGATTTGGTTGACTACCATTCCGGTATTTTCGTTGATGGTTGCCGATACTGTACACCACTCAATGGTAGTGTCATCTGCTATTTGAGCATGTAATGCAGGCAATGCCAGCGATGAGTGCGCATAGGAGCTATTTAAATCAAGCCAAAGAAGTTTCATGTGTAAATTTTACTATTAGTGGGACAAAGGTACAAAAAACTTGCATCTTAAGGCATATAGTAAAATAAAAACGCTAATTTTGCAATAATAAACGCAATAAACTAGAAAATTATGAAGAATTTGAAAAAATACGTAGGTGTTCTCATGTTGCTGACTTTATTGGTCGGCTTTACTTCGTGCGAAGATGATGAAACTATATTTGATCACATAGTAGGGCGTACATGGGTTGGTGATTTAGGATTTTGGGTAGATAATAGTCCGGTGGAAAGTGGAATAACCTTTAAGAGTAATGGTTTTGGTGTAGATGAACAATGGTATTATGATTGGGATAGAGTAGCTGCTGTTTTAGATGTCCGCTGGTGGATTGAAGATGGAGATTTATTCTTGGATTATGGTAATGGCTATCCTTTATTAATATTAGCAGATGTTTATGTTGAAGGCCGATATCTTACAGGGCGTTTGTATTCAAATAATATAGATCAAGGAACCGTTACTTTAGAAATGAGTAATTAGTGAAGATCTAAAAAAGAATTGTGGAATTGGAAAAAATATCGATTTTTTATAAAAGTTCCCCTTATTGAAGGCTAATCTATGTACAGAGTTGTCAGCAAATAAGGGGAATTTTTATTATTTTATTTCTTCAGGAACAACTTCTTAAACTCTCCTGGATAAGGTGTCTCAAACTCCATTAAATCTCCCGTCACCGGATGATAGAAACAAAGTTTGAAGGCATGGAGTGCCAGTCTTCCGATCGGGTTAAGCGATTCTTCGCCTCCATATCTTCCGTCCCCTATAATGGGATGTCCTAAATCCTGCATATGTACACGAATCTGATTCTTACGTCCTGTTTCCAGATCAAGTTCTAACAGTGAATAACCGTTAGCACGTTTGATTGTCTTGTAGTGTGTGATGGATTTTGAACCACCATCATCGTAATCGCTGGAGCTTACATAAAGAGTTTTATCCGTCAGCCAGGAAACCACAGTGTCATAATCCTTCTCCATTGTTCCCTCAACAACAGCTACATAACGGCGGTCAGTCACTATTTCATGCCAGTTGTCACGTAATGTCCGTTGTGTTTTCTCGTCTTTTGCGAACATCATTAATCCTGATGTATCCCTGTCCAGGCGATGTACGATAAACACACGGTGCTGTCTGCCCGAGCGCTGTACATATTCATTCAGAATCGTATAAGCGGTGCGCTCTTTTTGTCGCTCGGTATTGACAGATAAGAGTCCTTGCATTTTTTCCACTACAATGATATAAGCGTCCTCATATACAATTTTCAGCAGTCTGTTATGAAATTCCTTCTTTCCTTTTTCCTTGCTGATTTGTACTTTCATTCCGGGTTGCAGCGGGAAGTTGAACTGAGTGGTGATTACGTTATCTACCAATACCACCCGTTTGCTCAGTAATGACTTCAGTTTCGTACGGCTTGCGTCCGGCATTTTAGCAGCCAGAAACTCCATTAGTTCCATGGGCTCTTTGACTGCATAGTTCGTATATTGGGCACGTGCTTTTTCTGCAGGAGTTCTTCTCGGTCTTTTTTCCATTTCTTTTTTCTTTTGCGAACAATTCAACTAACGTATTATCGAAGCTCCAGCAACACTACATTTTCCACATGATGCGTATGCGGGAACATATCTACAGGTTGCACAGCTTTCACTTTATATTTGCCGTCAAGCAGTTGTAAGTCGCGTGCCTGCGTAGCCGGGTTGCAGCTTACATACACAATCCGCTTCGGTTCGGCAAACAGAATAACATCAACCACATCCTGATGCATACCTGCACGTGGAGGGTCGGTGATAATCACATCCGGACGTCCATGCTGATTGATAAATTCCTGAGTCAGCATATCTTTCATATCTCCGGCATAGAACAAGGCATTCTTAATCTCATTAATCTCGGCATTTACCTTTGCGTCTTCGATAGCTTCCGGTACATACTCGATACCAATCACCTGACGAGCCTGGCGGGATACAAAATTGGCAATGGTTCCCGTTCCGGTATATAGGTCGTATACCAGTTCCTTTCCGGTCAGCCCGGCAAATTCGCGGGCTATCTTATATAAATTGTATGCCTGTTCGGAATTGGTCTGATAGAATGATTTCGGACCGACTTTGAAACGCAGTCCTTCCATTTCTTCAAACATATGGTCTTTTCCCTTGAATACATGTACATCCAGATCATTGATCGTATCGTTGCACTTATTATTAATAATGTATAGGAGAGAAGTGATTTCGGGGAATGAATCGGCAATGAACTGCAGCAGTTGCTTGAATAGTTCCATTTCATGGTCTTCTGTAATCTTGCAGATGACAATGACCATCAGCTCTCCTGTTGATGAAGTGCGGATAATCATATTCCGTAACATACCTTCCTGAGTACGCAGATTGATGAAGGAGTAATCATGCTCGTAAGCATAATCGCGTACAGCATTACGAATACGATTGGAGATGTCGTCCTGTAACCAGCATTTTTCAATAGCCAGCACTTTGTCGAAAGCTCCGGGAATATGAAAACCTACAGCATTCATCTGATCATACTTCACATCCTGCCGAACTTCATCGTTCGTGAGCCAGCGTTTGTTCGAAAAAGTGAACTCCAGTTTATTCCGGTAGAACTCTGTTTTGGCAGAACCCAGAATCGGTGAAATTTCCGGAAGTTCGATCTTTCCGATGCGTCTCAGATTGTCTTCTACTTGTTTCTGCTTATACCTGATTTGTTCCGAATAGGGGAGTACCTGCCATTTACAACCGCCGCATACGCCGTAGTGTTGGCAGAAAGGAACGGCACGTACGGGCGACAGCTCGTGGAATTTCACAGCTTCGGCTTCGGCGTATTTGTTCTTTTTGCGCTTGATCTGCAGGTCTACAACATCACCTGGCACTACATAAGGAACAAAAATCACCAGGTCGTTTACTTTTGCGATGGCTTTTCCTTCGGCAGCCACATCCGTTATTGTTACCTTCTCCAGCAGGGGAAGTTCTTTTCTCTTTCTTGCCACTTTTACACCAATCTAATAATTATGATGCAAAAGTAGGTATTTTTTTTGGAAAACTTTCGTGTCTATGAAAATATTCCAGATTGTAATGTCGAAATTGCATTTTAATAGAAAGTTTTTTCTCAAAAAGTTTTCTGGTTTGCGAAATATACTTAGATTTGCGAACAGAAAAAAATCATAATGTAACTTTAAACACAATATTATGGATAAAAAAAGAGTTTATACCTTTGGAAATGGTCAGGCAGAAGGAAAGGCCGACATGAAGAATTTGTTAGGTGGTAAAGGTGCCAATCTTGCCGAGATGAATTTAATTGGAATTCCCGTTCCTCCCGGATTCACAATAACTACAGAAGTTTGTACGGAGTATAATACGTTGGGACGTGATAAAGTGGTTGAGTTGCTGAAAGATGAAGTAGTAAAGGCCATTGCCCGTGTAGAAGAATTGATGAAATCTAAATTCGGTGACATCGAAAATCCATTGTTGGTTTCTGTACGTTCAGGTGCCCGTGCGTCTATGCCGGGTATGATGGATACTATTCTGAACCTGGGTCTGAATGACGAGGTGGTGGAAGGTATTATCCGCAAGACTGGTAATGCCCGTTTTGCTTGGGACTCTTATCGTCGTTTTGTACAGATGTACGGTGACGTTGTTCTGGGCATGAAGCCGACGAACAAGGAAGATATCGATCCGTTCGAAGCAATCATTGAAGAAGTAAAAGAATCAAAAGGAGTGAAGCTTGATAACGAGCTGGAAGTAGCAGACCTGCAAGAACTTGTGAAGAAATTCAAGGCCGCTGTGAAAGAACAGACTGGAAAAGATTTCCCGACTTGTGCTTACGAACAACTTTGGGGAGCTATCTGTGCCGTATTTGATTCATGGATGAACGAACGTGCTATCCTTTATCGTAAGATGGAAAGTATCCCTGATGAATGGGGAACAGCTGTAAACGTACAGGCTATGGTATTCGGTAATATGGGTGACACTTCTGCAACGGGTGTTTGCTTCTCTCGTGATGCCGGTACAGGTGAAGACCTTTTCAACGGTGAATACCTGATCAACGCACAAGGTGAAGATGTGGTAGCCGGTATCCGTACTCCGCAACAGATTACGAAGGTTGGTTCTCAGCGCTGGGCTGTACTGGCAGGTGTGACTGAAGATATTCGTGCTGCGAAATTCCCTTCAATGGAAGAAGCTATGCCGGAAATCTATAAGGAACTGGATGCATTGCAGACTAAATTGGAGAACCACTATAAAGATATGCAAGACATGGAGTTCACCGTACAGGAAGGTAAGTTATGGTTCCTGCAGACTCGTAACGGTAAACGTACCGGTGCGGCTATGGTGAAAATCGCAATGGACTTGCTCCGTCAGGGCATGATTGATGAAAAGACTGCTTTGATGCGTGTAGAACCTAACAAACTGGATGAACTTCTTCACCCGGTATTCGATAAATCTGCTTTGAAACAGGCGAAAGTACTGACTCGCGGTCTTCCGGCTTCTCCGGGCGCTGCAACCGGTCAGATTGTCTTCTTCGCTGATGATGCCGCCGAATGGCATGCTGCCGGAAAGAAAGTGGTAATGGTACGTATCGAGACTTCTCCGGAAGACTTGGCCGGTATGGCAGTTGCAGAGGGTATCCTGACAGCTCGTGGTGGTATGACTTCTCATGCTGCTGTGGTAGCTCGTGGTATGGGTAAATGTTGTGTATCCGGTGCAGGAGCATTGAATATCGACTATAAGACTCGTACAGTAGAAATTGACGGCATTGTTTTGAAAGAAGGCGATTATATTTCTTTGAACGGTAGTACAGGCGAAGTATATAATGGTAAGGTAGAAACTCAGGCTGCCGAACTTTCCGGAGACTTTGCCGATTTGATGAAACTCTCGGATAAATATACCCGTCTGCAAGTACGTACCAATGCGGATACTCCTCACGATGCGGAAGTAGCACGCAACTTTGGTGCAGTAGGTATCGGTCTTTGCCGTACGGAACATATGTTCTTCGAAGGTGAAAAGATCAAGGCAATGCGTGAAATGATTCTGGCAGAAAATGCAGAAGGACGTCGTAAAGCACTCGCTAAGATTCTTCCGTATCAGCAAGCCGACTTTAAGGGTATTTTTAAAGCAATGGCCGGTTGTCCGGTGACAGTTCGTCTGCTCGATCCTCCTTTGCATGAGTTTGTTCCTCATGATACGAAGGGACAGCAGGAAATGGCTGATACGATGGGTGTAAGCCTGCAATATATCCAGCAACGTGTAGAATCGCTGTGTGAACACAATCCGATGTTGGGTCACCGCGGTTGCCGTTTGGGAAATACATATCCTGAAATAACTCAGATGCAGACACGTGCTATCTTGGGTGCTGCTCTTGAACTGAAGAAAGAAGGAGTAGAGACACATCCTGAAATCATGGTTCCGTTGACCGGTATTTTATATGAATTCAAGGAACAAGAGAAGGTGATTCGTGAAGAGGCTGCCAAGTTGTTTGAAGAAGTGGGCGACAGCATTGATTTCAAAGTAGGTACTATGATTGAAATTCCTCGTGCAGCTCTGACTGCTGACCGTATTGCTTCATCTGCTGAATTCTTCTCATTCGGAACGAATGACTTGACTCAGATGACCTTCGGATATTCTCGTGACGATATCGCTTCCTTCCTTCCGGTTTATCTGGAAAAGAAGATTCTGAAAGTAGACCCGTTCCAGGTGCTCGATCAGAATGGTGTAGGTCAGTTGGTACGTATGGCTACAGAAAAGGGCCGTGCTATCCGTCCGGATTTGAAATGCGGTATCTGTGGCGAACATGGTGGTGAACCGTCTTCAGTGAAGTTCTGCCATAGAGTAGGTTTGAATTACGTTAGTTGCTCTCCGTTCCGGGTACCTATCGCAAGATTAGCAGCGGCGCAGGCAGCAATTGAAGGATAGAAAGATAAACTGGTTAGAAAGTTAACTTTCTGATAATTGGGCTGTAATCGTCTCGTGAGAGAATGATTACAGCCTTTTTTGTTGGATGATGTTATTTTTAATTGTATTTGTTCAGCCCTGATAATCAGCCATTAATAATGATTTGTTTGGTGATTATTATAAAAAACTAACTAAATATTTGTTTAAGATGAAGAAGTAGCTTAATTTTGCCCCCGAAAACAAAACATGTTTTTATTTTATAACTTAAAAAGAAAGAAGATGAAAAAGGGTTTATTATTGGTAGTTGTAATGTTAGCAACTATCGCTGTAAAAGCACAGGACATTTACGTAGGCGGATCATTGAACGTATGGCGTAACAGCACAGGCAACACTACTTCTTTTAAAGTTGCTCCGGAAATCGGCTACAATTTTAATGAAACATGGGCATTGGGTGCTGAACTGAACTATTCACACGAATATGTGAAACAAGTGACTGCAAATTCAGTTACTGTTGCTCCGTACATCCGTTGGTCTTACTATCAGAATGATGCTGTACGTCTGTTCCTGGACGGAACTGCTGCTATTGGTTTCGTGAAAATCAAAGATGGTGATACCACTAAAGCAGGTCAGATCGGTTTGAGACCGGGTATCGCTGTTAAACTGAACGATCATTTCTCTTTTATCGCCAAGTATGGTTTCTTGGGATATCGTAAGAATGTGAACACTTCCGGAGATTCTTTCGGTCTGATGTTGACTAGCGAAGATTTGTCTATTGGTTTCCACTACAATTTCTAATCGGGTAGTAGATAATAAAAAATAGGAAAGGGGATTCTCTGAAATAGGGAATTCCCTTTCTTTGTGTGTAATCTCTATATTTTACACGTTTGTTAACGAAAAAGTTGTTTGATATATATATCAATCATATATTTGCATTGTTAATTAAACAGATGATTTAACTATAGTATTAATTAAAACTTTAGAATTATGAAAAAGAGTGCTTTATTTATTTTATTTGCGCTGATTTCAGTTGCTGGCTTTTCACAGATTACAGGTTGGAATGCTAAGGTAGGAATGAACATTAGTAATTATACAGGTGATGCTGATTTGAATGCAAAGATTGGCTTTAAACTTGGAGGTGGTTTTGAATATGCTTTTGATAATACTTGGTCATTACAGCCATCATTGTTTTTGTCGACTAAAGGAGCAAAAAAGGATGGTAATAGCATAAATGCAATGTATTTGGAATTACCAGTTATGGCTGCTGCTCGTTTTAATGTTGCGGATAATACAAATATTGTGGTTAATGCTGGTCCTTATTTGGCATGTGGTATTGCTGGTAAAACCAAAATTGATTTGGGGAATGATACGGAACGTAAGTATGATACATTTGGTGATGATGCTTTAAAACGTTTTGATGCCGGTCTTGGTGTTGGAGTAGCTTTGGAATTAGGTAAGGTTATTGTAGGATTGGATGGTCAATTTGGTTTAGTAGATGTAGAAAAAATAGGTAATCCTAAAAATACAAACTTTTCTATTGTATTAGGATATAAATTCTGATAAGAAAATTACTAAAAAGTAAACCGCTGTAAAAGATTACTTACAGCGGTTTCTTTATTTATGATTGTATATAATATTCGAATCGATATTTCTTAGTCCGCCAATTTCTTTAACTTTTTGAAATGCTCGATCACAGCCAGATAATTCTGATCCAGACAGGCATCAAATTTATTCCAGAGATCCCCCAGTACAACAGCCCCTCCAAATCCGAAATCTTTTATTTCTAGTAGATTATCTTCATTAATACCTCCAAGTGCCATTACTTTTGAGTCAATGATCTTAGCTTTCTGTGCCTCACGAAGTTCTTCTGCCGTATAAGTAGAATAGTAATTAACCTTCGAAATACTATCGTAAATGGGACTCATGAAAATGTAATCATAGAAATGCTTTCTGTTCTTCACCTCTTCTACGGAATGGCAGGAACAACTGACGTGTCCGGCATAGTCATGCGGTTCGCTCGGATTGCGTGCATTCAGGTGGATACCCATCAGATTGAACTCTTCTTTCAGATAAAAATGTTCGTGTGTCACAATGCGGCGATGATATTTTTCCGGAATCAGCGTCAGTAATCGTTCGGAATACATGGCCGGTGTCTCAGGTTTTCTGAGATGTAGAATATCCAGTCCCTCCTCGAAAAGAGCGGTAATGATCTTATCTTCTTCAACGAAGAACGTGGGCGTGGTAACTACAATTAGTTTCATTTCCTGTGTAAAGTTGTAAAGTTTAGCAAAGTTACTAATTAACTATTTCAGAAACCAACGTTTATAGTGAAAATTTGTTAGATTGCAATGTGCGCAAGTCAATAGTCCATAGTTTACCTGATAATACTTCGCCAAATCCACAGATAATCTTCAGCACTTCCGTTGCTTCGATGCTTCCTGTTACCGCAGGAGTAATGCCCATTACACCTTTGGGAGGCGGAGGCATTCGCCTCATTTCTTCTTCGTCCGGATATAAGTCCCGATAACTTTTTTTCTCTTCTCCGTAATGAAAAACGGATACCTGACCTTCAAAGCCGCAGATTGCTCCATAGACATACACTTTCCCCATTTCGGCACAGATGTCATTGATAAGATAGCGGGTAGAAAAGTTGTCGCAGCCGTCTACTACTATATCATACTGACTGATAATTTCCTGTGCGTTTTCCTCCGTTAAACGGATTGGATAAGTCCGGATAGTTATCTCGCTGTTTAGTGCGGAAAGTCGTTCGGCGGCACATATTGCCTTGGGTTTACCTAATTCTTTCTCCGAATAGAGCACTTGCCGTTGCAGATTACTGATGCTGACTACATCGTCATCTACCAGTCCAATGCAGCCTACTCCTGCTCCGGTCAGATAGAGGGCTATGGGAGAGCCTAGCCCTCCCACGCCTACAATAAGAACCTTTGCTTGCTTCAGTTTCTGCTGACCGTCTTCTCCGATTTCGGGAAGGATCATTTGCCTGTCGTATCGCATCGTTTTATCTTTTAAAGTCAAAAGACTGGTCCCAATCCTTCCAGACCGGTTCACGTCCTAATTTCCTCAGGTCACGTTCCACTTCTACCGCTTTCCGTTCGTCACTCACATGGAACTGCTCCAGTGTTTGCGGGTAGCTGTAATATCCGCCCGGTTCTGTCTTGCTTTCGGCACTCATGGTTGTCACGCCCAGTGTTGCCATGTGATTTCGTATCTCGGCGCTTTCACGGGTAGAATAGGAGATATCTACATCATGATCGAAGATTCGCATGGCGAAAGTAAGCTGTGCAAGTTCCCGGTCGTTCATGATAACATTGGGTTGGAAGCCATCGTTTTCGGATGGACGCATACGGGGGAAGTTGACGCTGTATTTGGTCTTCCAGTAGTGTTTCTGCAGGTAGCGGAGGTGGTAAGCCATCATTGTCACATCTGTCCGCCATTCCTCCAGACCGATCAGGACACCCATGCCGATCTTATGGACACCCGCCTGTCCCATACGATCGAATCCATCGACACGCCATTCGAATTTGGACTTCATGCCTCGCGGGTGATACTTTTTATAGTTCGCCTTATTATAAGTTTCCTGAAAGCAGATGACTCCGTTCAGCCCGTGATGGGTGAGTTCTTTGTATTCTTCCGCTTTGAGGGGCATCACTTCAATCTGAAGGTTACTGAAATAAGGTTTTGCCAGATCGAGAGCACGGGCGATGTAAGGTACACCTGCTGCTGCCGGATTTTCACCTGTCACGAGTAAAAGATTCTCAAAAGGAGCCAGCCGTTTGATTGCTTTGTATTCGTTGATGATTTCCTCCTCCGTCAGAATCGTTCTTTTCATCGGATTACTGATATGGAAACCGCAATAGACGCAGGAGTTGGTGCATGAATTGGTGATATAGAGCGGCACAAACATAGAGATTGTTTTGCCGAACCGCTCCATCGTATATTTCTGGCTGAGACGGGCCATCACTTCCAGATAGGGAGTGGCGGCAGGTGAGATCAATGCCATAAAATCATTGACATCCAGATGCTCTTTTTTGCCTAATGCACGGCGCACATCGGCATCTGTCTTGGAATAGATGGCTTTTGTCGTCTCTTCCCAGGATATTTTTTCTAATTCGTCTGAGAACATTTTAATTAATTGAAAGTTGAAAATTAAAAAGAAATGAGGTTGTGATTTGGTTTTGGTATAATCACAATTCATTATTTATCACTCTTGGCATTTTTCTTCAGATCACGGGATAATCTCATGGCGCAGAAATTAGGTCCGCACATCGTGCAGTATTCTCCGTCAATGTGATGTCCCGCGCGGAAATATCCCTGTGCCCGTTCCGGATCGAGAGACAAGTCGAACTGATCTTTCCAGCGGAATTCGTAACGGGCCTTGCTCAAGGCATTGTCGCGTACCTGTGCTCCCGGATGCCCTTTGGCAAGGTCGGCAGCATGAGCGGCAATCTTATAAGTGATAACCCCCACACGTACGTCTTCTTTGTCCGGCAGGGCAAGATGCTCTTTCGGAGTGACATAACAAAGCATCGCCGTACCTAACCAGCCGATTTGAGCAGCTCCGATAGCAGAGGTAATGTGATCGTAGCCAGGAGCGATATCCGTCACTAAAGGGCCGAGTGTATAAAATGGCGCATCATGGCATTTCTCAATCTGACGTTCCATGTTCTCCTTGATTTTATGCATCGGTACGTGTCCCGGACCTTCGATGAATGCCTGCACGTTCTTTTCCCATGCACGAAGTACCAGTTCTCCCATCGTGTCCAGTTCTGCAAACTGTGCTTCGTCGTTGGCATCATGGATAGAGCCCGGACGCAGTCCGTCTCCCAATGATACGGCAACGTCGTATTGAGCCAGAATATCACAGATATCGTCAAAGTGTTCATACAGGAAACTTTCCTGATCGTGCACCAGACACCATTTGCTCATGATGCTTCCTCCACGGCTGACAATGCCGCACAGACGTTTATCGGCAAGATGAACATTATGACGGCGGATACCTGCATGAATCGTAAAATAATCTACTCCCTGTTCGCATTGTTCGATCAGTGTGTCCCGATAGATTTCCCAGTTAAGGTCTTCCACTACACCATTCACTTTCTCAAGTGCCTGATAGATAGGTACAGTGCCTACCGGTACAGGGCAGTTGCGGATGATCCATTCACGTGTCTCATGAATATTTTCTCCTGTTGAAAGGTCCATCAGCGTATCACCTCCCCATTTGCAGCTCCATAAAGCCTTTTCCACTTCCTCGTCAATGCTGGAAGTGGTGGCGGAGTTTCCGATATTCGTATTGATTTTCACTAGGAAGTTACGGCCGATAATCATCGGTTCGGCTTCCGGATGATTGATGTTGGCAGGCAGCACTGCACGTCCTTCTGCTATTTCTTTACGGACAAATTCGGGAGTAATGTGAGTCTCGATTCCCAGTTCCTCACAGTTCATATTTTCGCGGATCGCCACATATTCCATTTCCGGAGTGATGATTCCTCGTTTGGCGTATGCTATCTGAGTGATGGCTTCTCCCTTTTTGGCACGATAGGGAAGGGCAATGTGTTCAAAGCGGAGATGATCCAGACTTTTGTCATCACGTCTCATTTGTCCGTATTCCGAAGTGATTTCGGGGAGTTGCTCTACGTCACCGCGTCCCACAATCCATTCTTCACGTAAGCGGGGAAGTCCTTTCTTGAGATCAATGCTCATTGACGGGTCACTGAACGGACCGCTGGTGTCATATACGTATACTTCCGGATTCGGAGTAGCTATCTTTTCTTCTCCTTCGAAGCTGACACTGGGCACTTGTTCAACTTTCCGCATGGCTACACGGATGTTCGGATAGAGTTTACCCGGCAGATACACTTTCTGAGAACGGGAAAATTTTATTTTTTGTTCCATAGAATTTTATTATCGTATTATTAAGAATAGTGAAACAAACACTACTCCCTACTTATTACCTATTACTTATCACCTATTACTTATTCCAAAAATGCAGTTAAAGGTGAACTTGCTTCTGCTATAAAGTTATCAGCCTGCAGACCCAGTCCTGCTTCGTATGCCCGTCTTCCGGCTTCGGTGGCGGCTTTGAAGGCCAACGCCATTTCTACCGGATTGCCTGCTACGGCGATGGCGGTATTTACCAGTACGGCAGAAGCTCCCAGTTCCATTGCTTCGGCAGCGTGGCTCGGTGCACCGATTCCGGCATCTACGACAACGGGGATACCGGCCTGTTCGATAATAATCTGCAGGAATTCTTTGGTTTGCAGTCCTTTGTTAGTTCCGATGGGAGCACCCAGCGGCATTACGGTAGCGGCACCGGCTTCTTCCAGTCGTTTGCAGAGCACAGGGTCGGCCTGGCAATAGGGTAATACGATGAAGCCCAGTTTGACAAGCTGTTCTGTAGCCTTCAGGGTTTCGATAGAGTCGGGGAGCAGATAGCGCGGATCCGGATGGATTTCCAGTTTCAGCCAGTTGGTACCAAAAGCTTCACGTGCCATCTGTGCGGCGAAAACAGCTTCTTCCGCATCGCGTACTCCCGATGTGTTGGGTAGCAACTGGATATTCGGATGAATAATATGTTTCAGCATGTCGTCTTCTTTGTCATCCATGTCGATGCGCTTCATTGCTACGGTTACCATTTCAGTGCCCGATGTCAGAATGGCTTGTTCCATTACTTCATTGGAATTGAATTTTCCTGTACCCAGAAAAAGGCGGGAGTCGAACTCACGGCCTGCAATTACTAACTTTTCCACTTTTCAATTATTTTATTTGATTATACATTTCATGTTCAAAATCTTTCGTGTTTCCGCTGCCGGATCCTCCGCCCGAAGAATCGTTCCGGAAAGTGCTATTCCGTTCACTCCGGTTTCGAGTATGGCGGGTATATCCTCACAGGTGATTCCTCCGATGGCTACTACCGGCAGTTCGATATTCGCTTCTTTCATCTGAGATAAAATAGCGGCATAACCTTCCAGTCCCAGAACAGGACTCAGGTTTTTCTTTGTAGTGGTAAACCGGAAAGGACCGATGCCGAGGTAATCCGCTCCGGCACGGTAGTGCTGTACGACATCTTCGAATGTATTTGCCGTACCTCCGATAATAAATGCTTCTCCAAGTAATTGTCGTGCCTGATCTATCGGCATGTCTTTTTTGCCCAGATGCACTCCGTCCACTTCCAGCTTTTTGGCAAGTTCGACGTGATCATCCAGAAGTAAGATCGCTTCTTTTTCTTTGCAGAGAGGCTTTAGTTGGAGGGCAACAGCTTCCACCTCTTCATACGGAGCTTCCTTCATGCGTAGCTGAATCCATTTACATCCTCCTTCAAGTGCCATGAGTGCCGATTCGAAATAAGTATACCGATCGGTCTGGTGGGTGATAAATTGTAGACTGACCATACTTTTACCCTCCACAAGCCGCTTTGATGACCACGAGGTTATCATTCTCCTGTAACGCGAATTTCTCCCATTCGGAACGTGGAATCATTTTGTTGTTTACGGCAATAGCGATGCCTTGTGCCGGAAGTTCCAGTTGGGCAGCCAGTTGTGTAAGGGTAGAAGCAGGAGTCATTTCCACCTCTTTGTTGTTAACTTGTACTTTCATTGTCCTATCAGTATTAATAAGTTGAAAGTAAATACAAAGAGCGTGCTTATATAGAAAGGCGATAAGAAAGAAACACAATCCCTACGTCAGTGCTAACTGCCTCAGGTTCCTAGGGTATAATCTCAGCCCCTCTTTGGGGCACCCCTTTGTCTTTACGGGAGCAAAGTAAGCGAAAAAGAAACAAAGATTCATCAAATTATCCGGTTTTTTTTCATTTTTCTTCCGATTCCCGTTTTTTGATAGGATGAGAAAAGACAAACCGTGCTCCGTTCTTATAATTCTTGTCAATCCAGATATCGCCTCCCATGCGTTGTATGGTCAGTTTGCAGATTGCCAGTCCCAAGCCTGTTCCCTGCACAAATTCGTTGAGCTTCTCAAAACGCTGGAATACCAGTTCCTGCTTGTCTTCGGGGATGCCCGCGCCTGTATCGGTCACAGAGAACAGCATACACTGGTCTTCTTCGTCTATTTCATAATCCAGCGTGATACTTCCGCCGTCGGGAGTAAACTTCAGGGCATTGTTCAGTAAGTTGATGATCACCTGCTGCAAACGTAGCGGATCGGTATAGAGCATATAAGGCTCTTTCGGCATCTGAAGCCTGACATCTATATCTCTTGTCCGGTTCTTTCTGGTCAGTGTGATCATGTTCTGGCAATGATTTACCAGTTCGCACCATTCATACTTGAACAGCAGTTTGCCTGATTCCAAGCGTGATACATCCAGTACATCACTGATCAGTTGCAATAACAATTCGGAATTAGTCTGGATGATATCCGCATATTCCTTCTGCTCGTCCGTTGTTTCCACGGTATCGATCAGCAGGCTGGAAAAGCCGACAATGGCGTTCAGCGGTGTCCGTATTTCGTGGCTCATATTTGATACGAAGGCACTTTTCAGTTGATTGGCTTCTTCGGCACGCTCTTTGGCATGACGTAGTGCAATTTCCGATAATTCCAGTTTCTTTTTATCTTCCCTTAGTTGGGCTGTAGTCTTCTCAAGGTGATTCTTTAAGATTTTTGTCCGGTAATAATAATACAGTGAGATAAACAGTCCGCCTATCAGTACAAGGAAGGTAAACAGGATGAATTGCACTTCCGTCCGATATGCCTGAAAGAAAGGCACCTGTTGGTTGATGATAAGTGAATTGAAAGGTAGTTTCTTGTCCTGAAATCCCCATTCATGCAGTTTGTTGGCATCAAATTTGTATCTGTTGGGCAACAAATGAATGTGGCTGACATTGTTTTTCCCCTTGTCCAGAAATTGATAAGCCTGTTCTCCCATGCTTCTCCCTATTCCGTCGTACTGGGGGATATACCCTCCGATTGCCCAATAACCGATGGCAGTAGCAGTCAGGCTGAAAACAGGCAACTCTGGATTCGCTTTGGAGAAAGCATATACAGAGTTGTTCATATACGTTATGCCCCGATTGTCAATTCTCCAGATACCCAGTAGTGCAACCGAATTTTGGGGGATATCGCGTAGTTGTTTGACGGCAGCATCAAGGGTGTGGATACGGCCGTCAATATAGGTCGTCGATATTTCCGGATAGCGTTTCATATTCTTTTTCACCCACGCTTGTTCGGCAAGTCCGTTGTAGGTGTTGTCCGAGATGAACACTAAATGTTTCATATCCGGATAAAAGCTTCGCATCATTTCTATGTCCTTGTCGATATCATATTCATATGTGTTACAGTATATTATATTGTATTTATTCATTCTTTCCGTTAAGTCGATGCTCTGAGGTTCGTAGGTCTGTATATCAATAGAGTCTTCCGGAATACGGATGCCGTTGCGCGATGCCATAGCGCAAAATACGGGCAGTTGTCTGTACTTCTCGTCTTCAAGGTGCAGGAAACTGCTCCACGCTTCGCCACCCAGCAGGATGACCAGCTTGGCGTTCGGATGTTTGTCCAGAATGTTGGTAAGTCTTTTTTTCCATTTTCTGGATTGATTGAGGTCGGTAACATTCATGTTTTCTACGATGGTGGAATACTTGCCACCCAGTTGGCGGTACGTTTCTACGAACGTGTTGATATTATCGTAGGTATATTTAGTATCGGAATTATAGGACGTCACGAAAAGTATCTCCTCTTCCAATTCTTCCGGGGTAGCCGCGTTACTGATGAAAGAGAGCAAAAGGAAGAAGGCAACAAAGAAAATGCGCCATTCTTTATTTTTTTGTTGAAGTGTCATAATTGTCTGTTTTGATTTTCGGCTATTGCAAAAATACAATTTATGCCTTTGAAATACAATAGAAAGCTTAGTTTTTTTGTTGTAGAAAAAAGGCCGCTGTGAAATCCACAACGACCTTTTCAATAGTATAGTTTAGCTTAATTTTAATGAGTCCGGTTACATTCGTTTTTCTACCACATCCCAGTCGATGATGTTCCACAGGGCGTTTACGTGGTCGGCACGGCGGTTCTGGTAGTCCAGATAGTAGGAGTGTTCCCACACGTCAAAACCCAGAAGTGGTTTCAGTCCGGCGCGTACGGGGTTACTGCCGTTTCCTTCTTTGGTGATATGCAGTTTACCGTCCTTGTCTACTGACAGCCAAGCCCATCCTGAACCGAACAATCCGACTGCTGCTGCATTGAACTCCTTCTTGAAGTTTTCAAAGCTGCCGAAATCACGTTTGATGGCTTCTCCCAGTTTGCCTGCCGGTTCCTTTTTCGAAGGTTTCGGAGCGAATTGGAGGAAATATAAATTGTGATTCAACACTTGGCCGGCGTTGTTGAAGATAGCTCCATCGGGAGCGGTGGCAACGATTTCTTCTACCGTTTTGCCTTCATATTCTGTTCCGGGCACAAGGCTATTCAGATTATTTACATATGTTTGCAGATGTTTTCCGTAATGGAAATCTATCGTTTGCTGACTGATTACAGGTTCCAGCGCATTGTTTGCGTAAGGAAGTTTAGGCATTTCGTAAGTCATGGTCATAATTATTAAAGACATTAATATAGTATTCATATTGTCAAAACTTTAAATGGTTTTGTTATACTATAATAACAGCCATAGTTCGCAAAAGGTTCACGGTATTTTATTTTTATTTATAAATGTACTGTATACGTTCCACTTGCTGCGGGTTGTCATAGCTGGTGCGGCATATCCATTGCCCCGTATTGTCATATTCGTAATAGGAGTCACCATCGATCCGGTTCCCGTACTCGTCGTACAGGCAGGTCAGGCAGCCGGACGTCTTCTGGCTGTTGCCGAAGATACGTTGGTAGACGATGCGGGTGAGGTATCCGTATTTATCATATTCATACAATTCTTTTTGCGAGAGAATCTGGTTGGGCGAATTGACAAAGAGCATATTCTGATGCTGAGATTCGGTCATTCTGCCTTTGTCGTCGTATTTGTTGACTGTATATCCCTCCATTTCCCCGTTCTTGTTGTACTCTTTGGTTTCCGTCAGTAATCCCTGCTTGTTGTAGCTGCTGACGGTATATCTGCCGTCCATGTATTTTAGAGAATCGCTTTCGATGCTACCGTCGATACCGATGCGGCGTGCACGGCGGTAAAAGTCCGTTTTGGTTTTCGGATTAGTTTTCACTTCGAAGATGCAGTGGCCTTGCGGGTCGTACAGCCTGCTGGTTTGCACCTCGTTGATGGGTTGCCCGTTCTTTTCAGTCACGGATAATGTGGTGGTAAGCTGCCCCTTGTCATTGTAGGTGTAGCTGGTCGTAATATTGCCGGTGCTGTCGGTTTCGCAGCACTTTATCAATCGTCCTTGAGTGTAATATTTCACGGTAGTCGGGGTGGAAACAATGGCTTGCAGGATAAATGGAGCACGCAAATTTTTTGCCTGGTCACGAAATTCCTTATACTTGTGTGTTTTGAGGAATTCCTGCAATAAACCGAGCGATTCGGAGTTGACTATTGCCGGTTTCAGAAGCTCGAAGTCTGCCTTTTCACTGAGATATTCAAGATCGTTCAGGTGAGTCCGTGCACCGGTGGCCAGATAAGGTGTATTCTTATAATCATCGATGATCTGCCGGATGGCGGTGGCATTTCCTTCTTTTTTCAGGCTGTCGATACGTTGGAAAAGGAAATCATCATATAAGGTACGGACCTCGGCAAGATAGGGGCGCGGACCTCTGTCTTGATAATACTTCTGCATTTCGGGGTCTTCAAAGAAGGCTTTGAAGTTTGCAGGAGTCGGGGTGGTCTTCACTAGTTGGTAGAGCCGTACGTTTTCGGAGGCGTTGACTTGTGCGATAAATTTTCCGTTGGGATACTCCTTGACGTAAGTCTGGTAGATGATGGGAGTGGGGGCTTTGAGCATTCCTTCCAGCAGCGCCACCTCGCGGATGTTCTGCAGCCGTTGCAGCATGGCGGAGTCAACCGGATATTCGGTGGCGTGAATGCTGTCCAGCAGTGCCCGGCTGAAAGGAATTTTATCTTTCGAGGCCTCCAGCAGGTTGATAATGGACTGGTCCGCCTTGTCCCGTATCTGAGAAAGCGGAATCTTTTCCCCTTCACAGATACTGGGGAAGTTACTTTGGGCGGCTTTCTCGTAGCAGCCGAAATAGAGGGTGGCTGCCTGTTCGCTCTGTCCGTTCCACAGGTCGTTGAGGACGTCCATCAATGATAAATCTTCGGCATAGTACGCCTTTGTTTCGTCATCCAGTTTTTCCCTGTTCTTCTGCCATTTGTCGGCGTCATTGTCGTTCAGATACCTTAGCAGCTTTTCCATGCGGCTTTGCTTTTGTGCCATTGCTTGCTGTGGTATGCAGGCGATGAGGCACAAACATAAAATAAATGATAAAAATATACTCTTTTTCATTGCTTTGAGTGGTTAGGTTAAATAGTTAGTGATGAAAAATCATAAAAATATCTTCATTGTCAAATGAATGTTATACTTTTGTCGTATTGAAACAAATTTGAACGCCAAGGGTTTGTTAAAAATCCTCATTGTTTTTATAATGCTGTTATGAATACCAACTATATAGAGGAATTAAATGAGAGTCAGTGTGCAGCAGTGACTTATAACGACGGGCCTTCGCTGGTGATAGCCGGTGCAGGTTCGGGAAAGACACGTGTGTTGACTTATAAAATTGCCTATCTGCTGGAAAACGGCTATCAACCGTGGAACATCCTCGCACTGACCTTTACCAATAAGGCGGCGCGTGAGATGAAAGAACGTATAGCCCGTCAGGTGGGCATGGAGCGGGCACGTTATTTGTGGATGGGTACCTTCCATTCCGTCTTTTCCCGCATTCTCCGTGCCGAAGCAAAGTATATCGGATTCACTTCCCAATTTACCATTTATGATTCGGCGGATAGTAAAAGTCTGATCCGTTCCATCATCAAGGAGATGGGACTGGACGAAAAGACATATAAGCCGGGGATGGTGCAGGCCCGCATTTCGAGTGCCAAAAACCATTTGGTTTCTCCTACGGGATATGCCGCCAACAAAGAAGCGTATGAAGGAGATATGGCAGCCAAAGTGCCCGCTGTCCGTGAAATATATACCCGTTACTGGGAAAGATGCCGTCAGGCGGGAGCTATGGATTTCGATGATCTGCTGGTGTATACGTATATTCTGTTCCGCGACTTTCCGGAAGTGCTGGCCCGTTATAGGGAGCAGTTCCGTTATGTGCTGGTGGACGAGTATCAGGATACGAATTATGCCCAGCATAGCATCGTACTCCAGTTGACGAAAGAAAATCAGCGTGTTTGTGTGGTAGGCGATGATGCGCAGAGTATTTACTCTTTCCGTGGAGCGGATATTGATAATATCCTTTATTTCACGAAGGTTTATCCTAACACGAAAGTCTTTAAACTGGAGCAGAATTATCGTTCTACGCAAACCATTGTCTGTGCTGCCAACAGTCTGATCGAAAAGAATGAACGTCAGATTCGGAAAGAAGTATTCTCTGAAAAAGAACGGGGCGAACCGATTGGCGTGTTTCAGGCTTACAGTGATGTGGAAGAAGGGGATATCGTAGCCAATAAGATAGCTGAACTGCGTCGGGAACATAGTTACGGCTATGCTGATTTTGCCATATTATACCGTACGAATGCGCAGAGCCGTGTTTTCGAGGAGGCTCTTCGGAAACGGAGTATGCCCTATAAAATCTATGGCGGACTTTCATTCTACCAGCGTAAGGAGATTAAGGACGTCATTGCTTACTTCCGCTTGGTAGTGAACCCGAATGATGAAGAAGCATTCAAGCGAATCATTAATTATCCTGCCCGTGGCATCGGTGATACGACAGTTGGAAAAATCATCTCCGCTGCCACTGAAAATGGTGTCAGTCTTTGGGCGGCGCTTTGCGAACCATTGAGCTACGGGCTGAACATTAATAAAGGTACGCACACCAAACTGCAAGGTTTCCGTGAACTGATAGAAGGCTTTATGACCGATCAGGTGGACAAGAGTGCGTATGAGATAGGAACGGATATTATCCGCCGGTCCGGCATCATCAATGATGTCTGTCAGGATACTTCGCCGGAGAATCTGAGTCGTAAGGAAAACATTGAGGAATTGGTGAATGGTATGAATGATTTCTGCGCGTTGCGGCAGGAAGAAGGCAACCCGAATATTTCTCTGACAGATTTCCTTTCGGAGATTGCCTTGCTTACTGATCAGGACTCGGACAAAGCGGATGATGGAGAAAAGATAACGTTGATGACCGTTCATTCGGCCAAGGGGCTGGAGTTCAAAAACGTATTCGTAGTGGGGCTGGAAGAAAACCTTTTCCCTAGTGGTATGGTGGGCGATTCTCCCCGTGCTCTGGAAGAGGAGCGCCGTTTGTTCTACGTGGCCATTACCCGTGCCGAAGAACATTGTTATATTTCTTTTGCCAAGACCCGTTTCCGTTATGGAAAGATGGAGTTTGGAAGTCCCAGCCGTTTCTTGCGGGATATCGATGTGAATTATTTGCGGTTGCCGCATGAGGCGGGAGTCAGTCGGTCGGTAGACGAAGGTGCGGGGCGTTTCCGCAGGGAGATCGAAGGTGGATTTACACGTGCGGCATCTCCTACACGAACGCCTTATGGTACTAAATTTTCCGATCGTGAACGTCCGAAGACTCAGGTGATTGCACCCAGTGTGCCGAAGAATTTGAAGAAGGTCAGTGCGGTGAGTGGAAGCAGTACACGGTCGGCTTCAGCCGGTTCGGCATCTGTAACAGGAGTACAGGCGGGGCAGATGATAGAACACGAACGTTTCGGTTTGGGCGAAGTGATCAGGGTAGAAGGAACGGGTGATAATGCAAAAGCAACGATTCATTTTAAAAATGCAGGGGACAAGCAACTATTGTTGCGTTTTGCACGTTTTAAGGTGATAGAGTAATCATAGTAAAATTAGAGATGATCATGAGGAAACAACTAACTGTAATTCTGCTTTCTGCTCTGATGTTGAGCGGATGTGCATCGGGACGTATGGGAAATCCCGGAGCAATTGTAGGTGGTGCTGCAATTGGGGGAAGTCTGGGAAGTTCGATAGGCGGACTTATCGGAGATAATAATCGTGGCTGGAGGGGCGGATATCGCGGCTCTGCCATTGGAAATATTGTTGGCACCATTGCCGGTGCAGCGATAGGGAATGCGCTGACTGCTCCGAAACCGGACCCGATAGAGGAATATGCTTACGTTCCGGAAGTCAGACAAGGGCAGTCTCACTCTAAGTTTAAACCTCGGACGCAGACTCAGCAGCAACTGACTCAGTTGAAACTGCGCAAGATTCGCTTTATTGACGATAACCGTAATCATGCGATAGACGGGGGAGAAAGCAGCAAGATCATCTTTGAAATCATGAATGAAGGACGAAATCCGGTTTATGACGTGGTTCCTATTGTAGAGACGGTCGGGAAAGTGAAACATATCGGCATTTCTCCTACTGTAATGATAGAAGAAATTCTTCCGGGTGAGGGTATCCGCTATACGGCTACGGTCTATGCCGGAAGTAAGCTGAAAGATGGTGAAGTGACTTTCCGCGTAGCGGTGTCCGATGAGAATGGAGTAATCTGTGATTCTCAGGAGTTTACGCTGCCTACGCAGCGGGCGGAATAGGACAAGAATAGCTCAAAATATTCGATTTGTTATAGTGACAGTATGTGCTCGGGATAGTGACACTATCCTTGGCACATACTGTCACTATGTTAATGGGATGGTGACACTATCCCAATACAATAGTCCGGTGCAGTCATTACACAATAAAATGAAGTATCGGTTTCATCTACACAGAAGCATTCTATATGAGTATCTGTCAAAATTTTACGTATCGGTTTTCCTTCCCAGTCGAAAACCCAAATCTCGCTGTTTAGAGTTTCTTTTTGTTCTTCGTGCATCCGATTGGTGTTTGGGTTATACAGTACATAAACATAGTTATTGGAAACGGCAATGCCTCGTGCTCCCAGTTCGGCATCAGGATTATCACTTTCCGCATACACACCGTCTGGGCTTGAATTGAACTGATAATGATAGGGTGCTAACAATAGTCTTTTATGGAGCGTTAATGTTTCCGGCTTATAGTCCCATAGCTCAAGTACATTACTGGTAGCACATGCCAGACGTTTCCGGTCGGTGTTGTAACCGAATTGTGATTGATGAAACATACCTTTAGCCGTATTGGGTATGGTTTCTTCTCCACTTTGATAGTTCGGGAAGTCGCCAGATTTGGATATAACATTGCCGTCATTATCTAAAATAAGGAATCTGCAATCTTCAAAAACGCCGGACGCTATAAAGCGTGATTCGCTCATCGGATAGACTCTGTCAATGCTCATGGGCAGGTGTATCAATTCTCCTTGTCGCCGGATGGAAAAGTCTTTCGCGTTGAATGTATAGTTTTGCGCTGTGAAGTGCCATCGATTGTGTATGAAAGCAGACGAATCAGACAGAAAGAATTCGACAGGGCTTAAAAATTCATCAGGTCCTTGTCCTTGTGGTAGCATTTGATTTACAAAGCGTTGTTCACTAAGACTATAGCAGTATAAAAGGCTGTCTCCTTTAAAATCACCGGCATATAAGATATCTCCTTTCTTTTTTATATCCATTGGAATGGAGATAAAGGCTTCCTTCAAAGCGGTAGATTTAGCAGTTGTGCTTTCGCTAAAGGATACTCTTTTCTGTGATTCACTACAACTGAACAATGGCAATGCCAAAGTAAATAATAGAATGATGTTTTTAGATTTCATTTTGTTTTGCTTTATTTTGTACTATAACTACAAAGATAACGTATGTGTTTTGAAAAACAAGGATATTGAAGAGAAATAGGGCTAAAATATTTATAGTGAGAACATAATAATATAATTGGTATTCGGTAATTACCATATATTGTGTTAACTTTGTGATTTATTTGATGGTAATTGTAGTTGCGTTTTTGCTAAAGGGTATATTTATTGCCATAAATAGTATTGATCCACATACCAAAGAACTTGTCGGTAACCGAATATACTTTATTGATTTCTGTAATAATGTCTTTTTCAAGCAGTTTTTTAGTTGCGGACTGTACAGAACTTGCGGATGTCAGACTGTATCGTTTGATAAATTTCGCTGATGTGACGTTTTCTGCTTCACCTACTTTGGCAATGGCATAAAGCAATTCCTTTTGCTTTTCGGGAATATTAGATAAGATTTCCCGAAAGATTGTATCATTATATGCAATAAGGTTATCTATAGCTGTTTTGATAATTTCCAGTGTACATTCTTTCCCTTTCGGTGTATCTGCAAAAGCTTCATTGAATGTTTTTTGAATATAAAAGGTATGTCCTTTGAATAGCCGATATACTTTTTCTATATTTTCGATTTCAATATGCCGTTTTCTTTTTTGGAAATGGTCTGCGATAAATGGTATATAGATTTCCGGTGCAATGGCTTTCAGTTCCAAAATATCGGCACTGTGGTAGAATGGACGGGATGAAGATAGAAACATTTCCTGCATCATGTGCCGTTCACTTCCGGCAAAGATGAAGTTGCTGTTTTCTATTTTCTGTATGTGTGTGCGTAGTAATGCTTCTATATTCTTCTCGGGATATTTAGCAATTTGTTGAAACTCGTCGATGGCAACAATACAAGGTTTGTCTGCTGCTATCAGGCATTGAAATATTTCTTCCAGTGTATATTCGGGTCGATCAATATCCCCCAGTTCCAGATTGAAAGTAGGTAGATTGGTCAGCGGGTCAAATCCGAATTTACCATTGATTGATTTAAGTGTCTGGATAAACAGGCTCGCCATTTTCTTACTGCGGGGCAATAGTGTTTCATAAATTTCTTTGCCAAGCAGATAAGTGAATTCTCTTAAGCTTGATGTATGGAGTATGTCAATGAAGAAAGTATAATATTCTTCTTTTATTTCAGGTTTCTCATAACAGAAACGGATTAGTCCCGTTTTACCCATTCTTCTGGGTGAGATAATGACAAGGTTATTGCCATTGGTTAATGATTTAACCAGCCTCTCTGATTCTTTCACGCGATCGCAGAAGTACTCGGGTTCTATTTTTCCAGTTACTATAAATGGGTTAATTTCTTTTGCCATACCTGTTTCAATTTTCCGTAAAGGTAGTTATTTGAATAGAATTATGCAAATCGAATAATGTTAATAAAGTATCTAGTCTTGTTTTATGCTTATTGGATATTGAATATTGTTAACAAACTTATTTTTTTTGCTTTAATATGGTCCGTTTCTTTAAAACCAAAGGCCCGTTGGTTTTAAAGAAACGGGTCGTTGGTTTTAAAGGAACGCCCTTTTGGTTTTAAAGGAAAAATGGCGATTTGTATATTATTGATAATCAGTAGCTTGATAAATCCTGTTTTCAGTCTTATTAAATAGTAAAATATTTATATAAGTATAGCTTAATAAATAAGAGTTTTGATGCTACAAACATTTATATTATGAATATTTGTCTGACTACAAAGTGGCTTTTCTTCTATTAAGTTATATCTTTTTTTAAAGAGAAAGTTTAGATTGTTGTGAAAAATGTTATCTTTGTAGTACAAAACAACATAAAGTAAAGCAAAATGAGACCTAAAATCATAATTCTGTTATCTGCTATAGCTTGTATTGGAGGAATTGTATTCTTCCTTGCATGCAAATATACTTATGAATTCAAAGTAACGGAGCTTAAGGAGAAAGCGAAAGAGACTTTTACTGAAGCACTGGATAAAGAGTTGAAAAATAGAAATATAAACGGAGGACTGTCATTTTACTTTAATTCTGAATCGGCTATCTCTACTGAAATGCCTGATTCAGTTTATTGGGAAGATGCGTCAGGAAGACATTTATATCGGATGGATTCCAAGAAAAACTCTATGAATATTACTCATAATAGTAATTTACGTGCTTTGCATACTTTTATTTTTTATGAAAAGCCACTTCAGCCTGACTCTTTAAATCTTATATGGGATGAACAATTAAATAAAGCAGATATTTATTTAGAATCAGCTTTACGTATTTCTTTGACGCATGAAGACGGTAGTGTAGAATCTCAAAAGACCTATCAGAGTGAATGGGGCAATTCTTCAAATTTAGTTTTTACTTTTTATATAGGTTATGCCTGTGAGATAGAAGTAATGGGTTATTTGCATTACACTCTATGGGGGATGATATATAAAGAGGTGCTGCTATATTTATTGCTATATATAATTGTTGGATATGGATTTTATACGTTTTTCATAATTCTCAGTCGCAGGATCAATTCATTACGTAGTAAAGAAATAGTCGAGATTATCAAGGAGACTCCCGTGGAAATCTTAAAAGAGGTTCCTGTGGAAATTATCAAAGAAGTTCAGGTTGAAAAACAAATAATTAAAGAAGTACAGAGAGTGGATATTATTCCCTTACATTCTTACATATTGGGTGAGAGTCTAATATTCTATGCAGATCAGAATATCATAGAGGTAAATGATGTTAAGTATAATATTCAGGGGCAGTCCAGTTTACTTTTAGAACTATTTTTTCAAGAAAAAGATAATGGCTATACATTAAAGGAAGATTTTATTATAGAAAAATTGTGGCCTGATAATTCAGGTAATGATGAGCGAATGCATAAAGCGATTGGACGTCTGCGCTCGTTTCTTAGAAAAATAGATCCTTCATTGAGTATAATAAATAAAAATGGTACTTATCGACTAATTATATCAGAGAAATCTCTTGTTAAGAGAAATAGCTAAAAATGTCGATGAAATGGAGCTATTTTGAATTTCAACTTGATTTCTTCGGATAAAAATGATGCGAGGTCAGGATTGGTCAGCGGTATTCTTTGCTAATTAAGTGCTTCATTACTACTTTTGCTCTCAGAATTAATCTTTAACGCAAAAGTAGTATGAAAAAAAATCTTCTTCTTTTATTATGTATAGTAGCTATTTTATCTACTAAATATTTGGCTTCTCATGAAAAGAGACAAAGTGCTTTATTGTTATATAACATAGAAGCTTTAGCTGCTAACAGTGAGCATGCAGATATTGGACATTGTTATGGAACAGGTACTTTAGATTGTCCTGTATCTCACGATAAAGTTAAATATATCGCTGGAGGATATAGTCTTGAAGGTCTTTATTAGCTTTCTTCTTCTCTTTATCTGCATCTCTTGTGGTACAAAAAATATGGAATATGCAGAGAATGTATTTCCTTATTCTGAATTTCCACAAGAGAAGGAGCTAAAAGGAGAGGTGATAGAGCTTGATACTGCCTTATTTCGCTGTCCATTTCGGATACGAGTAGAAGGAGATAAAGCTATTGTAATGGATTTGCATGGTATCGATTATTATGCTCATTTGTTCAAATATCCTGGCTTTCAATATTTATCTTCTTTTGGGAGGCGCGGTGATTCACCAACTGAAATGCTATCAATGGATAATGTTCGTTTTTACAATCATAAAGTATGGACATTAGATGCTAATAAAAGAGAATTAACACGGTTGGGTTTTTCTTCATCCGGTGATTCACTGCTCCGTGACGAAGCGGTGATATTGGATGAAGATATTTTAAGACCACTTGACTTTGCCATATATAATGATACTACCTTTATAATTCCTGATTATTCCGGTGAAAACCGATTATGTTGGCTTAATGATGATGGGGAACTTGTAAAAAAGATAGGCGCTATCCCATCAATTAATAATCAAACGTTACGAAAAGCTCGTCCAGCATTGGCACAGGCATGGCGTAGTTTCATTGATTATAATTCTCATAACGGTGTATTAGCAATGGTGACTCAACTAGGTGAAGTACTTGAAGTCTATAATTTGAAGGATAGCACGGAGGTTATTCGTATTGGTGAAAACGGGGAACCTAAGTTTAAAATATTTGAAGGATATGGAATACCTTCAGGAATTATGGGCTTTAGCGATGTGCAAGTAACAGATAATGCCATTTATGCAGTGTTCCATGGGACTACATTTAAAGAGATTGTAAAACATAATGGTCATCTTCCAGATGGAGGAAAGTATATTTATGTATTCAGTTTGAAAGGAGAACCACTATATAAGTATGTGCTTGATCACTATGTATATGGTTTTTGGGTGGATGAAGCTACAAAAACAATTATAGCGACAGATATAAATAATGATCAGCCTATTGTGAGATTTCAATGTGGTTGAAAAAATAGATAGTTAACGTGATTAAAAGAGGAGCAGGAAGATGGGTTAGTCAATTTTGCCGGATTGGTTCCCATCATCTGCTACTTTATTCCTACTAAAAAGAAAGGAGGTGCGACAAAGATAGTGATAATAATGGTTATGGCAAATACGTTTTTACCAGATATAGAGAAAAGTATGAAATGAAAAGGTATAAATATTAAAAAATCTACTTAAATGAAAAAGAAATTAATGGGCATAGTTACTATTATTGCAATTGCTGCTGTTGCAGGATATAATGTATATGCTTCGCGGAGTAACGTGAAGTTGTCGGACTTAGCTTTAGCTAATGTAGAAGCATTGGCTGATTCTTCTGAAGGTTCTCAAAGTGATTGTAACACATACTGTATGGTGAGTTATTTTGATACATGTATCATTAGATATACAAATAACACTTTTACTACTTGTTATGATAGTAGAATAAGAAGATCTAACTAACCGATTGTAAGGCTATATAGGTGCCTACTATTTCTATATAGCCTTGCTTTAAAAAATGTAATCATGAATACCCATAATTCTTGTTTAATACTGCTTTTGACAGTATTATTAGTAACAGTATCTTGTGCAGAAAAAAGTGGAAGTAAATATCAAGATGCAACTTTAATTGAATATCAAGATTTTGTATCCAGTCAAAAATTGACAGGGATAAATTTTTTATCAGATAAAGAAGTATTAAAGCCGATGCGTATATATGTTTGTGACACTATTCTGATAACAATGAACCCTATGGAGAAGAAGCTGTTTCATCTTTTTAGTTTAAAATCTAAAAAAGAAATAGGAAAACGAATTTCGCTTGGACAAGGGCCTGACGAAATGATTCGTCCTTCTATTATAAAATTTAATGAGAATCAGATTCTAATATTTGATGTTGCCACTTTTACGTTATTTACGTATGATACCGAGGATTTTATTTCAAATGAAAATACGATTCCTTTAGAAAGGAAGACTATAGAGCTACAAGCATATGGTGAAATAGGTTTACTCTCTGATAATCTAATAGGATCGACATATAATCCTAAAAATCAATTTATAAAATTTGATAATAATGGAAAGAAGGTTGGTGAATTTGGCTATTATCCAGTGGTGGCAGACTTATCATATACAGACGATGAGAAATTGGAGGCTTTTAAATCTTCTTTTGTGACTAATATGAAAGATAGGATAGCCGTTTGTTATAAATGGACAGATTTGATTGATATCTATGATCAGAACGGTCAATTGAAGAAACGGATTCATGGACCTGAACATTCGTATGCACATTTTAAGGAATTTCGTAATGGTAATGCTATTGCAGCTACCTCTGATAAAGATAATATAGATGCATATTTCTTTCCATATAATGTAGGAGATGAGTTTTTTGTGTTATTCAATGGAAAGCCTTGGGATCCGGATGATAAAGAAGTAGAATTGCCAGATCGTATATTCGTTTTTGATTGGAATGGCATTCCTCAGAAAATATATACTTTAGATCAAGGAATAATTAATTTTGCTGTTGATAAAGTTCAGAAAAAGATATATGGAATTAGCAGTTCACCAGAATTTCATGTGGTGGAATTTTCATATAAATAATAGATAAACGATGAAAAATATATGTCTTATGTTATTGCCATTATTCTTGATGTCATGTTTAAATAAGGATAATAACATCGTTTCTCTTTTGAAAGAATGGGAACAGAAAGAAATTCTGTTCCCTAAAGAAATGTATTTTACAACAATGTTGAGGGATACTACATATTATAATCTTCAGAGTGAGTATAAAATTTTAGCATATGTTGATTCGATAGGATGTACTAGTTGTAAACTTCAATTGTCGGCGTGGAGTATGTTAATTAATGAAATTGATTCCTTATATGCAGGTCGGGTCAAGTTTATATTTGCATTCTCTCCTAATAGAATTAAAGATATTTATCATGCTATATTGACTGCTAATTTTACATATCCAGTATATGTGGATAAACAGGATAGCATTGCTAAACTTAATAGATTTCCATTAGAATCAAACCTCCACACATTTTTATTGGATAAAAATAATAGAGTTATTGCTGTTGGTAATCCAGTTTATAATCCTAAAATAAAAAAACTTTATTTCAATATTATTTCTGGTAAGAAACCTTTTTTACCGTGTAATGCAGAACAAAGAACAAATGCTAGTTTGGATAAACGATTTTTAGACATGGGCAGTTTTAATTGGAAACAGGAGCAAATATCTGACATTATATTAAGTAATTCAGGAGAAGAATTATTAGCGATAGAGGATGTTTCTGTTTCTTGTGGTTGTATTACTGTGGAATATCTAAAAGAACCGATTCGACCAGGTCAGAAATTAAATCTGAGAATAAAGTATAAAGCAGAGCATCCTGAGCATTTTGATAAAACGGTAATTATATATTGTAATGCAGAAGGTTCCCCATTTAGACTAAAGATAAGTGGAAATGCAAAATAAAGAGGGAATATGGCAAAGTGCTTTAGGGATTTATCATATATATGTATAATATTATTTATTGTTTTGGGATGGCATATTATGGATAACATTGTATCTGAAAAAGAGGTAGATATTACTTCTTTAGAAGTTGCTTTGCGGTCTGCTGGTGATAATAGAGGGGAGCTGGAAAAAGTCCTTTGTTACTATAAAAGAAAAAATACAGATAGCCTGAAATATAAAGCAGCCTGTTATTTAATTGAAAATATGCCCTTTCATAGATATTCAGTTGGAGAACAATTAGAAAACTATAAGTCATACTATGCATGGCTGAAAAAAAGCAAGGGAAAAGAACCGCAACAAGTTGCAGATTCAGTTAAGAAAGTATATGGTCCAATGAAAGAACCCAATAAGATACGCGATATTATGGAAATTGATTCTGCTTATTTGTGTCATAATATTGATTGGGCATTTAAAGTTTGGCAGGAACAGCCTTGGGGAAAGAGTATATCATTCGATGTGTTTTGTGAGTATTTGTTGCCTTATCGTATTGGCGATGAACCCTTGGTATATTGGCGTGAAATGTACTATGCAAAATATAATTCATTGTTAGATACATTGAGAATGTCGGATTCTTTGGATATAGAAGATCCAGTAGTAGCTGCTAATTACTTAATAAATAAATTGCCTGATAAGTGGCATTATTATACTTCAACAACTCCTTATTCCTTTGGGCATATCGGACCTGAATATGTACAATACTTGTCAGGAACGTGTCGTGAAGTGACTGATTTTGCTGTATATCTATTTCGGGCATTGGGAATTCCTTGTGCTATTGATTTTGTTCCTGTACGTAGCTATGTTAATGCTGGGCATTTTTGGTTGGTAGCCTGGGATAAAACAGGTGAAGCGTATATGGCTAATTTTCCCGAGAATCTGGGAATGGTCCGCAAAAATTGGTGGTATCGTTGGGATGATAGTCCAAAGGTGTATAGATATACTTTTGATATAAACAAAGAATTATATGAGCAAATGGCGAAATATAATGAAAAGGTATATTCATTTTGGAGTCTGCCGAAATTTATGGATGTTACTTATGAATATGCTTATTCTTTTGAAAAGGAATTAGTCATTCCATTGGAAAAACTTTATAGGAATCAATGTAGTGGGAGAATAGCTTATTTATGTGTTACTAATAGAGATAACTGGATACCGGTTGATTGGACTGAATTTGACGCACAGCATCTGGCTTTTCGAAATGTACGAAGAGGTACGCTTATGAGGGTGGCTACTTACGAGAATGGTACTTTGAACTTTTTGACTGATCCTTTTTATGTGGATAAACAGAAAAAGGAGCAGCATTATTTCTCTATTGAAGGAAATACACAAGATGTGGTATTGTATGCTAAATGTAATATAGAGGGAGAAAATATGTTCCGTGACCGAATGATAGGGGGCGTTTTTGAAGGCAGTAACCAACTGGATTTTGCAGTAAGCGATACCTTGTTTATCATACAGTGTAAACCTGATCGTTTGAATACGACAGTAAGAAGTTCTTCAAATAAAGAATATCGTTATATCAGATATGTAGGTCCTCCCGGAGGATTATGTAATGTGGCTGAAGTCGCATTTTATGAAAAAAATGATACTCTTCCATTGTCTGGGAAAATTATAGGGACTCCCGGATGCTATCAACATGACGGGACGCATGAATATACAAATGTGTTTGATGGAAAAACGTGGACTTCTTTTGATTATTTTAAATTTTCCGGAGGATGGGCAGGACTTGATTTGGGTAGAAAGGTGCAGATAGACCGTATTGTATATACTCCGCGCAACAGGGATAATTATATTCGTCCTGGTGATATCTACGAGTTGTATTATTGTGATCGATATTGGAAATCCGCCGGAAGAATTAAATCTACAGTTGATTCATTAGTATACAGAGGGATTCCCCAGAATGTACTTTTGTTCTTACGTAACCATACGCGCGGCGTAGATGAGAGAGTCTTTGTTTATGAAAAAGGAGAGCAACTATGGAAATAAGACTTAAAATTAAACTAGTTGTGTTGTGGAAGACAATCATCTTATTAGGAATAATTGTCTTGCTATCTGCTTGTTTCCATTCGAAGAAGGAGGCTGTATCTTCTATTGCTATTATTCCTGATGAGCATACGTTACTGGCGATTACGCCGGAATTCTCTATAAAAATGGCAGGAAATACATTGAATAAACATTATCTACGATTGAAGTCTGGAAAGATATTTCCAATGACAGGGATTTTGCAGGTAGATGGTAGGACCTATCGTTTTATGGGGGAAGATTCTTTACGTATATCCCCTATAGCTTCTCTTGCAAATGACAGCGTCAGTTGGTCAGGGAAATATTCTTATTTGTTTCCAGGAAAAGGGTGGGAGCAAAAGGAATATGATGATTCTTTTTGGAAAGAAGGAAATGCAGCTTTTGGACCTGTAAAAGGAAATTCTAAGATTCGTACCGCTTGGGGGGCGGAAAATATATATGTCCGCAGGCATATTAAGATTGATAATAAAGATGCTTTGGAAGGGCATAAAATTTACGTCTGTTATATTTGCGATGATCAGATAAAACTTTTTTGGAATGGAGATTTTTTATTTGAAAAAGGAATAACATATCAAACGAAATGTGGACGTTTAACAGATGAAGCTATTGCTCATATTGGTAATGGAACAAATGTTTTGGCAGCTTATGGATGTAATACAGGAGGCCCTGCGTTGTTAGATTTTGGTCTGTATATTGAAAATAAAACTTATAGTGAAGCAGATACGGCCCTATTGAAGCAAATAGATGTACAAGCTACTCAAACTCATTATGTATTTCAATGTGGGGATGTAGAACTTCAGATTGATTTTGTTTCACCTTCTTTGTCAGAGAAGTGGAATATGACAGGATGGCCTGTCGGTTTCCTTTCCTATCAAGTTCGTTCAGAAGATAAAAAGGAGCATACGGTGGAAATTTTGTTCGATGTGGATATGGAATGGATGTTTGGTAGGAGGAAGATTGATAGTTGGGTTGAACAAGAGTGGCGGTTTGTCAAGTCTGATAGTTTATATTTAGGTCTGACGGCGGATGGAACATCGTTTTCATGCGATGATAGTCATGTTGTTCTGTCTCAAAAGTTGTGTGCAGAAAATGGAAATAAAGGCATATTGTTAATAGGATACGGAGAAGGGCAGAGGATACAATATATTGGTGAGCGTTTACAACCTCTTTGGAATGACAATGGAAAAGGAGAGGTTAAAGAATTAATGAAGGCTGTTGGAAACAGGTATCAGAAACTTAAGGAAGAATGTAATAAATTGGATAATCTGTGGAATAATAAAGCATTTCAAGTGGGTGATAAGACATTTGCAGAACAGATTCTTCCTTCATATCGTAATTTTATTTCTTCCCATAGGTTTGTGTTATCTTCGGATAATAAGTCATTCTGCTTCGGAGATACTTTGGGTAATGTTAGAGATGCTTATAGGAGTTTTCCTGCTTTGTTATTTTTTAATCGTGTTGATTGGATGAAAAGTTTATTAAATCCAATATTTGAATATTGTGAAGATGAACATTGGAAAAGAAAATATCCGCCTTACGATATTGGATTATATCCGGTTGCAAGCAAACAAATAAAAGTGGATAATTGTGCTGAAGAGGCTGCTGCAAATATGTTGGTGATGACGGTTGCTATTGTGGAGGCAGAACAAGATTTCAGTTATGCTGAATTGCATTGGAGTCATTTGTGTTTGTGGGCAAATTATCTGGAAGAAAAGATGAAAGGTGAAGTTCTTCCTTCTATTGAGTTATTAGATGCAAATGACAAACGTGTGAAATGTGTGCTGGGATTGATGGCTTATCATAAATTGATTCAACTAAAGGATGCATATGAATAAAGTGAAGAAATTTCTAGCAATAATAGAGAATTTAATATTCATGATATTCTGCATGATAGTAATTTTGTTCTTGGTACAGTTATTCTGTTTCACATCGTTTAAAATTCCATCAGATTCTATGGGACCTGCATTAAAAGATGGAGATAGAATATTGGTTAATAAAATGATAAAAGGAGCCAGATTGTTTAATGTGTTTGCTGCTTTGGATAACAAAGATGTTACTATTTACCGGATGCCGGGATTGGGGCATTTTAAAAGAAATGATGTACTGGTTTTTAATTTTCCTTATCAGATGAATCGGTGGGATAGCATCCGGATGAACGTAATGCAGTATTATGTGAAACGTTGTATAGCTTTGCCTGGGGATACATTGGAAATCAGAGGAGGATTTTATAAAGTGCGTGGATGTCGCGAACAGTTGGGAAATTATGAAGCTCAGCAATATCTTGCCGGGCTACAGCAACCGGAAAAACAAGGAATCGTAGTAGGAACATTTCCTTATGATCAAAGCCTAGGATGGAATATTCGAGAGTTCGGGCCATTGCCTATCCCACAAAAGGATCAGATTGTAATAATGAACCATACTACTTATCTTTTATACAGACAACTGATCGCATGGGAGCAAAAGAAAAAAATAGAACTAAAACAGGAACAGGTGTTTATTGGTGATAGTCTTATTCATCAGTATTGCTTTAAAAAGAACTATTATTTTGTATCGGGGGATAATATGGCGAATTCGCAGGATTCCAGATATTGGGGGATGCTGCCGGAAGAATATATTGTAGGTAAAGCTACCCGTATTTGGAACTCAAAAGAAAAATATACCGATCAGATACGTTGGGAACGGATTTTAATGCAGATCAAATAAAGATAGAAGATGTTATTACAGAATAAATATATCGTTCATTTATTAATGCTGTTTGGAGTCATTGCACTTTTAAGTGTTGTGACTGTTTCATCTTATACTATTGCGGTCGGAGATATGGCATATCAGAAGCTATATTTGGGGCATATGTCTATTGTCTTTGTGATATGTACTCTTATGTCTTTGTGCTTAGATTGTAAGAAAAATGCATTTTATTTATCAGTCGTTTGGTCTCTTATTATTTTAGGTGGGGTTGAGGCTGTTTGGGGATTAAGGCAGATATACGGTTTAGCTGTTTCTAATCATTCATTATATGCGCTTACAGGTTCTTTCTACAATCCGGGGCCTTATTCCGGATACTTAGCAATGGTATTTCCTATTTGTTTGAGTGAATGGTTGAATCTAAAAAAGGTGAAGAAACGTACTTGGATCGAGCAAAGTAAATATTGTGTGGCTTTAGGAGTCTTGCTGTTAATTCTTTGTGTTTTACCGGCAGGTATGAGCCGTTCGGCATGGATGGCTGTTGCAATTTCTGGGATATGGGTATATGCTACATACCGTTCATGGGGAACTAGTTTAAGGAAGATAGGCCGAAAATATAAGAAAAGAGTATTTCCGGCTATTATTGCCGGGGGAATGGTATTGATAATAGTTGGTTATGCTCTTTTTCAATTAAAAGTAGATTCGGCTAATGGACGTCTGTTAATTTGGAAAGTGAGTGTTATGGCTATTGTGGAAAAACCTTTCCTTGGACATGGTACTGGAAACTTTGCATCGGCTTATGGAATGGCTCAGGAAAAATATTTCTCCCAAAAAGAGTTTACATCTACAGAAGAATTAGTAGCTGGAAGTCCTGAATACGCTTTTAATGAATATCTGCAAATAGCTGTAGAATATGGAGTCTTATTTCTATTGGTTGTGTTATTGATTATTGTTTTTTGCCTTTGGATAGGAATAACAGAGAAAAGACTAAGTGCATGTGCTGGTTTGATTTCTGTTTTAGTATTTGCATTTTCATCTTATCCAATGCAAATACCCGGATTTGCTATAGCATTCTATTTTTTATTGGCTGCTTGTGTAGTGGGTTCTTCACGGTTACAAATATTGTTCTTTATTATAATGATTGCTTTATTGGGAAGTTACTATTGGAAATATAATCAGTATAATGCTTGTGAAGAATGGTTTAGGTATAAAATGCACTATAATATAGGCGCATTTCGTTTAGCCAAAGAAGGGTATGAGAAAATTTATCCGGAATTGAATGATAGGGGAGCATTTTTGTTTGAATATGGACATTCTTTACATAAGTTGAAAGAATATAATAGTTCTACAGCAATTTTGAAAGAGGCAATGGCACATAGTTGCGATCCTATGATTTTGAACATAATAGGAAAGAATTATCAGGCTATAGGAAAATATGAAAAGGCTGAAGAGTATTTCATACGATCTACTCATCGGCTTCCGGGAAGAATTTATCCATATTACTTGTTGGCAAAGCTTTATGCGGAACCGGAATATCGACATCCGGAGAAATTAAAACAGGCGATTCAGATTGTATTGACGAAGGAACCAAAGGTACAATCGACTGCAATAAGGGAGATGAGAGAAGAAGTGAAACTGCTAAAATAAATGGGTGAAGAAAAAAAATGACTGTACAAACTTGATTAATAGATATTTTTGTCTAAATTTGGCAAACATGATACAAACTTACATACAATATATAAGAAATTATATGTGAGATAATTTAGAATAAACAAACCAATAAATACGATGAAAAATAATTCTACATGGATTTTATTGTGCCTTGCATGTATGATGACGCTCTCTTGTTCCGACAAGAAGAATACTGCAGATGAATCGGAGAAAGGTGTCTCCATAGTCCTTCCGGATACGAAGAATGAAGTAGCTGTTCAGATATTAAAGAAGCGTGATTTTCATCACGAACTGGTGAGTAACGGTAAAATCAATGCCCGTGGCAAAGCCGATCTGCGTTTTGAAACCGGTGAAGTCATCGCTCATATCTATGTGAAGAATGGCGACCGTGTACAGAAAGGACAGAAGCTGGCTGATCTGGATAAATTCCGTCTGGAACAGAAATTATCCCAGTCGGAAGATGCTTTACTGAAAGCCGAACTGGAATTGAAAGACGTACTGATCGGGCAGGGATATTCTCCTGACGACTTTAGTAAAGTCCCTGCCGAAACAATGAAAATCGCCAAAGTAAAAAGCGGGTATGAACAGTCGAAATCCCAGTATGAACTGGCGAAAAGAGAGATGGAGCATGCTACGTTGATTGCTCCTTTTGACGGTGTGGTAGCCAATTTATTTTCAAAGCCTTATAATCCGGCAAATACTTCTGAAGCATTCTGTACTATTATCGATTCCAAAGGAATGGAAGCTGATTTCACAGTGCTGGAAAATGAACTTGCTTTTATCAGGATGGGAGATAAAGTGGTAATTACTCCTTATGCCGGAGGAGATGCGTTTGAAGGCAGTGTATCAGAGATAAATCCATTGGTGGATGCCAACGGCATGGTGAAAGTGAAAGCATTGGTAAATGCGGGAGGAAAACTGTTCAGCGGAATGAATGTAAGGGTAAGTGTCCGCCGTTCGCTGGGAGAACGGCTGGTTATTCCGAAGAGCGCCGTTGTATTGCGTTCCGGCAAACAAGTGGTATTTACCCTGAAAGACGGCAAGGCAATGTGGAATTATGTGAATACGGGACTGGAGAATGCGACAGAATGTGTCGTCTCCGACAAGTCGCAGAAAGGTATCGAGGATGGTCTGCTGGAAGGAGATACGGTCATCGTCACCGGAAATCTGAATCTGGCGCATGAGGCGGAAGTCTATGTTAAATGAAGAATTAAGAATTAAATAATGAATCTATGATAAAATTCTTAATTCAGCGCCCTATTGCCGTATTGATGGCCTTTACCGCCTGTTTCATCATCGGGCTGGTGACGTACTCTACGCTGCCTATATCGCTGCTTCCCAATATCGCTATTCCTGAGATTACGGTACAGGTGGCGTCTGCCAATACCTCTGCCCGGGAATTGGAAAACACGATTGTCAAACCTTTGCGGGGGCAGTTGATTCAGGTCTCTACCCTGAAGGATATTCATAGTGAATCGAGAGACGGGGCGGGCATTATCCGCTTGTCATTTGAATATGGAACGAATACGGACCTTGCCTTTATCGAGGTAAATGAGAAGATAGATGCCGCCATGAACTATCTTCCGAAAGAAGCGGAACGCCCGAAGGTAATCAAAGCGAGTGCAACGGATATTCCCGTATTCTATCTGAATCTGACACTGAAGAATGACAGTGCTTACGGAGCTACGGAACAGCACTCCTTCCTTGAATTGTGTGAGTTTGCCGAGTCTGTCATCAAGCGCAGGATAGAGCAGCTTGAAGAAGTTGCCATGGTGGACGTGACCGGAATTTTGGAACGGCAGGTACAAATAGTGCCCGACAAGGACAAGCTCGCCATGATGGGACTCTCCATTGGAGATATCGAATCGGCTTTATCCTCTAATAATGTGGAACCGGGCAGCATGACAGTGCGCGACGGGTATTATGAATACAATATTAAATTCTCGACATTGCTGCGTACAGCGGAGGATGTGGAAAATATCTATCTGCGTAAGGGCGACCGCATCGTACAGTTAAAAGACTTCTGCAAAGTAAGCGTCGTACCTGTAAAAGAAAAAGGAGTATCCTTGTCCAATGGAAAACGGGCGGTGAGCCTTGCCGTCATCAAACAGGCGGATGAGAACATGGATAAGATGAAGCAGGCGCTGGTAGGCACGATGACCTATTTTCAGTTAGTATACCCGGAGATCGATTTCAGCATCAGCCGTAATCAGACGGAACTGCTGGACTACACCATTTCTAATCTGCAACAGAATCTCTCCCTGGGCTTTCTCTTTATTTGTCTGGTAGCGGTTCTGTTTCTGGGAGATGTAAAGTCTCCGCTGGTCATCGGACTCAGTATGGTGGTGTCCATCGTGATCAGCTTTGTCTTTTTCTACCTTTGCAATATGTCTCTCAATATCATTTCACTTGCTGGATTAATCCTGGCATTGGGAATGATGATTGACAGTTCGATTATTGTGACCGAGAATATATCGCAATACCGTGAACGGGGATACTCCTTGCGCCGTGCCTGTGTGACGGGAACCAGTGAAGTGGTCACCCCCATGCTGAGTTCTTCTCTGACGACTATTGCTGTTTTTGCCCCACTGATTTTTATGAGCGGTATTGCAGGCGCTATTTTCTTTGATCAGGCTTTTTCTGTCACTGTAGGACTAATGGTGTCTTATCTCACCGGTATCATGCTGCTTCCTGTGCTTTATCTGCTGGTTTACCGGACAGGTGTCCGCACCCGGAAATGGAAGTGGCTTTCTTTCAAAATTAATAACCCGATCAAGGACCACACGCTAGACCGATTCTATGATGCGGGTGTCGACTGGGTATTCCGCCATAAAACGTTCAGTGTACTGTTCTGTGTGATTTCCATTCCGCTTTGCGTATTCTTCTTTTTCTTTATAGACAAAGAACGGATGCCCGATATCGAGGAAAATGAACTGATCGCCCGGATAGAATGGAATGAGAATATCCATGTGGATGAAAACAAACGACGGGTGGATGAACTTTTCAAGGAACTGAAAGATGAAGTACTGGAGCAAACAGCCTCTATCGGCAGACAAGATTTCATTCTCAATCGGGAACGGGAACTGTCTTCTTCCGAAGCGGAACTTTATTTCCGTACGGAGACTTCCAATGCTATTGCCTCTTTGGAACAGGCGGTATACCGGAAACTGAAGGAACGTTATCCGCTCTCTGTCATTTCTTTCTCTCCGCCGGAAACGGTATTTGAGAAACTCTTTGTGACGGGTGAACCGGATGTGGTGGCGGAATTTTACACCCGTAATAAAGCGGAAGCCCCCAAAGCGGAAGCAATCCGTAGCGTTGAACAGGAACTGGGACGAAAAACCGGAATCAATCCGACAGGTATCGCCTTCGAAAACCAGTTGAATCTGAGTATCAGCAAAGAGAAACTCTTGCTCTACCGTGTTTCCTACAACGAACTGTATCGGGTACTGAAAACGGCTTTCCGGGAAAACAGTGTGACGATGCTGCACTCTTATCAGCAGTATTTGCCGATCAACATTGCCGGGGATGAAAAGACTGTGAACGAGGTGTTGCAGGAAACACTGGTGCAGACGCAACCGGACAACCGTGGGAATGTCGATTTTATCCCGCTTCGGGAATTGATCAACGTAGCTCCCGCCGAAGACTTGAAAAGTATTACTTCCGGACGTAACGGCGAGTATGTCCCGTTCGACTTTTACGGCGTGCAGGATGCGAACCGGCTGATGCGTGAAGTGAAACAGGTGGCGGAGGAAACAGGGGACTGGGATACGGGCTTCTCCGGCAGTATCTTCTCCAACAAGGAGATGCTGGATGAACTGGTCGTGATTCTGTTGATCTCACTGCTGCTGATGTATTTCATTCTTGCCGCACAGTTCGAGAGTTTTCTGCAGCCGTTGCTGGTACTGGCGGAAATCCCGATTGATGTGGCATTTGCCTTACTCTTGCTTTGGATATGCGGGCATACGCTGAATCTGATGTCTGCCATCGGTCTGATTGTGACCTGTGGTATTGTAATCAATGACTCTATTCTGAAACTGGATGCGATCAATGAACTGCGCAAGGCAGGCGTTCCTTTGCTGGAAGCTATTCACGAAGCAGGCCGCAGGCGTCTGCGTCCGATTATCATGACTTCGCTGACGACCATCTTTGCCATGGTGCCGTTGCTGTTCTCCTCGGATATGGGATCGGAACTGCAAAAGCCGTTGTCTATCGCCATGATAGGCACGATGTCCATCGGTACGGCGGTCAGCCTCTTTATCATACCGCTGCTTTACTGGTTTATCTATCGGGGAAAAAGCGGGAATCACAAACCAAATGAAAAACATGTTGAATTATGAAGAAATCATCCGTTCTTTTTGTATTGATGGCAGCATCGGGGATATGTTTCTCTTCAGTATATGCCCAGAAACGTCTGGTGCTGGACTTGAACCAGACTATCGCTTTAGCTAACGACAGTTCGCTGGAGTCATTCCGCACACAAAATATGTATCTGTCCGGTTATTGGGAATACCGGACGTACCGGGCAAACCGTTTGCCGAGTCTGACAATGGACCTTACCCCGGCACAATATAACCGGGATATCACGAAACGTTATGATTCGGGACAGGACCTGGATGTCTACCGTACGCAACAGTCATATTATGCCTATGGAGGATTAAGTGTCCGTCAAAATCTGGACCTGACCGGAGGTACGTTCTATCTGGAGTCGAACCTTGCCTATATGCGTAATTTCGGGGATAATAGTGCGACGCAGTTTACCAGCGTCCCGATACGGCTCGGTTATTCGCAGAGCCTGGTCGGGTATAATCCTTTCAAATGGGACCGGAAGATCGAACCGCTGAAATACGAGCGTGTGAAAAAGGAATTTCTTTATAATGTGGAAAAGGTTTCGGAAACGGCGACGAATTATTTCTTTTCGCTGGCGATGGCGCAGGCGGAATACAAACTGGCAAAGGAAAACCTCGCATCTACGGATACTTTGTACCGCATCGGACAGCAACGGCACCGGATCGCCGCTATTTCACAGGCGGACCTGTTGACTTTAAAGCTGGATAAAGTGAATGCACAGAATACATTGCAGAATAGGGCAAGCGCCTTGAAACGGGCAATGTTCTCACTGGCATCTTTTCTGAATCTGGATAAGAATACCCAGATCGAACTGGAGCTTCCTTCACGCCCAAGTATGATGGAGATTCCGGTGGATGAGGCTTTGAGATGGGGAAGGAGCAATAATCCGCAGTTGCTGGAACTGAAGCAGAATGTACTGGAAGCGGAGCGGAATGTGGACAGAACAAAGAAGGAATCCCGTTTCAATGCCAGCGTGAATGCCAGTATCGGTTTCAACCAGGTGGCGGAAAACTTCGGAGATGTGTATCATAAACCGATGCAGCAGGACTTGGTAGCGGTCAGCGTATCGATTCCGCTGCTGGACTGGGGCGTTCGTAAGGGCAAATACAACATGGCACGGAATAATCTGAATGTAGTGAAGATTTCGGCACGTCAGGATGAGATCAGTATTGAGGAGGAAGTCATCATGACGGTGAGTGATTTTAATATCCAGCAGCAGTTGATTGCCAGTGCGGAAGAAGCGCTGGACCTGGCGATACTGGCTTATAATGAGACAAGGCAACGTTTTATTATCGGTAAAGCGGATATTAATAGTCTGACGCTTTCGCTCAACAGGCAGCAGGAGGCGCAGCGCAACTACATTTCTGCCTTGCAGAACTACTGGCTGAATTATTATAAAATACGTCGTCTGACTTTATTCGATTTTGCTACGAAGCTTTCTCTTTCGGATCGTTTCGACTTTAATGGAGGAAGACTGATTAGATAGTAATTTCTTTTGGGATATAGACAAATGAATCATGCAAGATATAGGTTCTGAAATTAAAAAGTCATCAAAGGCTTCCGCTTTTACGCTCATTGTCGCTTTTATCAGCGTGGCGTTGGTCGGGCTGGCACTTGTTCCGTTGCTGCCGGTGAAGCTGAATCCGTCACGGACCTTACCCGGATTTTCTGTGTGGTTCGGCATGGGAGGGACTTCGGCGCGTGTCGTGGAGATGACGGCTACCAGCAAACTGGAGGCGATGCTTGCCCGTGTCAAGGGAATACAAAGCATATCTTCGACTTCCGGCAATGGCTGGGGAAGTATAAATGTGAGTCTGGACAAGCATGCAGATGCGGCTGTCGCACGTTTTGAGGCTTCGACCATCATTCGTCAGACTTGGCCGGAATTGCCGGCGGGAGTTAGTTACCCGTACATTCAGATGGCAAGTCCGGAGCAGAAAAGTCAGGGACCTTTTATCGCATTCACGATTAATGCGCCTGCCACTCCCAGTCTGATTCAGAAGTATGCGGAGGAACATATAAAGACACGCCTTGCGCAGCTTCCGGGAATCTATAAGATAAACGTCAGCGGAGCCACACCGATGGAATGGCGTCTGGAGTATGATTATGAGCAGTTGCGTGCGTTGGGGGTGAGTACGGATGAAATTAGTCAGGCAGTCGGTCTGCATTATCAGAAAGAGTTTCTGGGGACTTATGATGTGGAACAGGCGGCTTCGGGCAAGGAGTGGATTCGGTTGGTGCTGATGCCCGAACATGATAACCGGGAGTTTGACGC
Organism: Bacteroides sp. MSK.20.82; assembly: GCF_019052485.1. Lineage (NCBI taxonomy): Bacteria > Pseudomonadati > Bacteroidota > Bacteroidia > Bacteroidales > Bacteroidaceae > Bacteroides > Bacteroides sp. MSK.20.82. The sequence continues at coordinate 4,934 of NZ_JAHQUN010000021.1, read as the reverse complement.
CGGGCAGATACAGGTGAAAGTGAAGGATGGGAGAATCATCCGCTTGGACGAACTGGTGAAGGTCGTCCGTATGGAAGAGCAGCCTCAGAGTTATTACCGGATCAATGGGTTGAATTCGATTTATCTGTCTGTTGTCGCTGAAGAGGCAGCTAATCAGCTGGAACTGAGCAAAAAGGTACAGGCGTGCATGGATGACATCAGACTGTCGCTTCCGGCAGGATACGAGATTCATACCAGTTATGATACTACAGAGTTTATACATGACGAGCTGAACAAGATTTATTTGCGCACGGGAGTGACGGTGGCTATCCTGCTCTTGTTTGTACTGCTGATTACTTTCAGCCCCAAATATCTGTTTTTGATTGTCACCAGTCTGACCGTGAATATGGCAATAGCCGTTATCTTTTACTATGTCTTTGGGCTGGAAATGCAGTTATATTCTTTGGCGGGTATCACGGTTTCACTGAACCTGGTGATTGATAATACGATTGTGATGAGTGATCATTATCTTCGATGTAAAAACCGGAAGGCGTTCATGTCTGTATTGGCGGCTACACTGACAACAATGGGAGCGTTGGTCATCATCTTCTTTCTGGACGAGAGGATTCGTCTGAATCTGCAGGATTTTGCCGCAGTGGTGATGATTAATCTGGGAGTTTCATTATTGGTTGCTCTGTTCTTTGTACCTTCTTTGATTGATAAAATCGGGTTGAAACGACGCAGGAAGTCTTCTCTGACCGGAGTGAAGAGAAAATGGAAAATGGGGAATACCCGTTTCTTAGGATGGCTGCGTTCGAAGATGCGAAGGGGGCCGGTCTATTTCAGTCATTTCTACAGGTGGCTGATACAGAGGCTTTGCCGCTGGAGAGTAGCGGTTTGTCTGTTGCTGTTGCTGGCATTCGGATTACCGGTCTTTCTGTTGCCGGAAAAGATGGATGGGGATGGCAAATGGGCAGAGATTTATAATAAGACACTGGGGACTCCTACCTATAAGGAAAAGGTGAAACCGATAGTGGATAAAGCGTTGGGAGGAAGTCTGAGGCTGTTTGTGCAAAAGGTGTATGAAGGGAGCTACTTTACCCGGAATGAGGAGGTGGTGCTTTATGCCAACGCCAATTTACCGAACGGCAGTACGCTTGAACAGATGAATACACTGATCAAGCGGATGGAAACTTATCTGAGCGAGTTCAAGGAGATCAAGCAGTTTCAGACATCGGTAGAAAGCGCCCGCAGGGCATCTATCAGCATTCGTTTCACAAAGGAAAATCAGAAAAGCGGGTTCCCATATACGCTGAAAGCTAACATGATCAGTAAAGCTCTCCAGTTGGGGGGAGGAGATTGGAGTATTTATGGATTACAGGATCAGGGATTCAGTAATAGTGTACGCGAGAATGCGGGATCATTCCGGGTGAAAATGTACGGATATAATTATGATGAACTTTATAGCTGGGCTACAAAACTGAAAGAGGTCTTATTGTCTCATCGCCGTATCAGGGAAGTTACGGTCGGTTCCAATTTCTCGTGGTGGAAGGATGATTATCAGGAGTTTTATTTTGAGCTGGATAAACAACGGATGATCGGAGCGGGGATCGGAGCCGGAGAACTGTTTGCTGCTATTCGTCCCATATATGGGCGGAATCAGGAAATCGGTTCCGTTGTTACCGAAGATGGAACGGAAAAAATCAAACTCTCTTCCCGCCAGTCGGATCAGCGGGATATATGGGCCATGCAGTATTATCCTTTCCGTGTAGGCGATAAAGAGTATAAACTGGCGGAACTGGCTAAGGTAGAGAAGGGACAGATGCCGCAGGAAGTGGCGAAGGAGAATCAACAATACCGCTTATGCCTGCAATATGAGTATATCGGTGCGTCGGAACAGGGAAATAAGCTGCTGAAAAAAGACCTGGAAGAGTTTAATGAACTTCTCCCGATGGGATATAAGGCGGAAGCGGAAAGTAATAACTGGTCATGGGGTGGAGGTGCCAACAAACAGTATCGCTTGCTCCTGATTGTGATTGCTATCATTTTCTTTATTACAAGCATTCTGTTCAATTCGTTGAAACAGCCGTTAGCGATCATCTTTGTCATTCCGATCTCTTATATCGGTGTGTTTCTGACGTTCTACTGGTTCAAGTTGAACTTTGACCAAGGTGGTTTCGCTTCGTTCATTCTGCTCTGCGGTATCACAGTGAATGCCAGTATTTATATTTTAAATGAGTACAATGCGATTCGAAAACGCTTTCCCTGCCTTTCTTCTCTTCGTGCTTACGTGAAGGCATGGAATACGAAAGTGATCCCCATTTTTCTGACGGTTGTTTCTACCATCCTTGGCTTTATCCCCTTTATGGTGGGAGCAGAGAAAGAAGGTTTCTGGTTTCCTTTGGCTGCAGGTACTATCGGTGGATTGGTAATGTCCGTGATCGGCGTGTTTATTTTCTTGCCGGTACTGACTTTGAATAAAAAGAAGATGATGGTGAAGAAGCCTTGAAGAAATAAATTAGCTATTAGCAAAAACAAATTAGCTAATAGCTAATTTGTTTTTGCTAATAGCTAATCGAAATAAGGTATAGGAGATAATTCACCAGTTATTTCCTGCATTGCTGCTGCCGATCAGCATTTCTACCCGTTGCTTATACAAGTTGGCTCCCTCAGCGATGTTCTTTCCCGCATCTGCGGTTCCCATTCCGTAAACAACAACAGGCGTTTGCCACGACATCCCCGAATGAATGGCACTAACCTGATAAGGACGTAAAAGCTCATCCACTGTGAAGCGGTTTCTGCCTCCGCTACGGTATGCTTCATATTCGGAACCTGTGGTGGTTACTACTGTCAATGGTTTCCCGGCTACTGCCGGAGTCTTGGAAAGGAAGGTGAATACTTCGTCCTGCCATTTTTTGAGCAATGACGGCGCAGCCATCCAATGAAAGGGAAATTGATAAATGAGGGCGGAAGCATCGGAAATGATTTTGCTCCATTCGTCAACATCAAAAGAAGCGCCTTGCTGGTCGTAAAGATTGAATACTGCTACGCCTTCAATATCACTCACAGCATCAATCAGTGCTTTGTTTGCTTGTGATTCCTTCATATTGGGATGCGCCAGGAGAATCACCACTTTTCTTAAATCTTTATTCATAATCAATCGGGTATTTAGGATGAAACAACTACATCTATAATATAAAGGTCTAAAAATAAGAAAAAGTTTTCGAAACTCAATATCTTAATTAAAAATAAAAGAATCTCTCTTTGCTTTTGAATTTGTATTTTTGCAGGCACGTCCGTAAGGCGTTATTTTAGATAATAAATTTATATATGATAGATTTCACCCAATTTCCTTCTCCTTGCTATATTATGGAGGAAGAACTCTTGCGAAAGAACCTGTGTCTGATAAAAAGCGTAGCCGACAGGGCAGGAGTAGAGATTATTCTCGCCTTCAAGTCATTCGCCATGTGGCGTTCATTTCCGATATTCCGCGAATACGTGGAGCATTCCACAGCAAGTTCTGTGTATGAAGCGCGTCTGGCATTGGAAGAATTTGGAAGTAAAGCCCATACTTATTCTCCTGCGTATACGGAACAGGATTTTCCGGAAATCATGCGTTGCAGCAGCCACATCACTTTTAATTCAATGGCACAGTTCCGTCGTTTCTATCCGATGACAGTGGCCGAAGGAAGCGGAATCTCCTGCGGTATCCGTGTGAATCCCGAATATTCGGAAGTAGAAACAGAACTTTATAATCCGTGCGCACCCGGTACCCGTTTCGGAATGACCGCCGACTTATTACCGGATACCTTGCCCAAAGGAATCGAAGGTTTCCATTGTCATTGTCACTGCGAATCTTCTTCTTTCGAGCTGGAACGTACTTTACAGCATCTGGAAGAGAAATTCTCCCGCTGGTTCCCGCAAATTAAATGGCTGAATCTGGGAGGCGGGCATCTGATGACCCGAAAAGATTATGATACAGAACATCTGATTAAATTATTGCAAGACCTGAAAGCACGATATCCTCATTTGCAGATCATCCTTGAACCCGGTTCTGCTTTTACATGGCAGACAGGAGTCCTGACTTCGGAAGTGGTAGATATCGTTGAGAGTCGCGGTATCAAGACGGCTATTCTGAATGTGAGTTTCACCTGCCACATGCCCGATTGTCTGGAAATGCCTTATCAGCCTGCCGTTCGTGGTGCGGAGATGGGGAATGAAGGAGAATTTATTTATCGTTTGGGAGGTAATTCTTGTTTGAGTGGTGATTATATGGGATTATGGAGTTTCGATCATGAGTTGCAGATCGGAGAACGGATTGTGTTCGAAGATATGATTCACTATACTATGGTCAAGACAAATATGTTTAACGGAATCCATCATCCCGCCATCGCTTTGTGGACAAAAGAAGGGAAAGCGGAAATATACAAGCAATTTTCTTATGAAGACTATCGGGACCGAATGAGTTGATAATCAAAACAATTGTTTGTTTGCGGAAACAAAGTGTGCAGATTCTTGTGAAAAAAAGATGCAGAATGTTTGCAGAATTACGGAAAATCCCTACCTTTGCAACCGCAAACGAAAAAATGCGGAAATAGCTCAGTTGGTAGAGCATAACCTTGCCAAGGTTAGGGTCGCGAGTTCGAGTCTCGTTTTCCGCTCATGTTTCTTTGAAATGTTGGAAATAAATTTTGCCCAGGTGGCGGAATTGGTAGACGCGCACGTTTCAGGTGCGTGTGTCGAGAGGCATGCAGGTTCGAGTCCTGTTCTGGGCACAAAGATTTTAACTTTAAAATTCTGGAGAGGTGGCGGAATTGGTAGACGCGCTACTTTGAGGGGGTAGTGACAGTTATGTCGTGGGAGTTCGAGTCTCCTTCTCTTCACAGTCATTAAAGTTATTTGCGGAAATAGCTCAGTTGGTAGAGCATAACCTTGCCAAGGTTAGGGTCGCGAGT
>NZ_JAHQUN010000148.1:0-461 GCF_019052485.1 Bacteroides sp. MSK.20.82 | reverse complement strand
TTTGAATATGATAATGCTACTTCGTTTGCCGATTGCTCTTCCTGAGCACTCCCGGATTTCTTCTGACCGCTGCAGGAAACTAAAACTCCCGCTGCAAGACAACAAGCTAATGGATAAAATACTTTCTTCATAATAATAACTATTTAATTTTTAATCTTTAATTCTTAACTTACTTTTATCGTGTTATCGTGGCATATCAGGCAACTTCCATCCTTCGCGATAGTTATGTTTCACCAGTTCGGCTGCGAATTGTTTCGCGTTGATCGGATCTGTCCAGGTCTTGTTGAATGACGGGTGACCATCATGAATCGTAAATCCGTCCTTAATGCAGGTTCTGAGTGTTTCATTATCACCGATATTGGTGAAGCACATATTGGCGCCGTCCCATTCCAGTGTCTTGTTCAAACCTTGCAGACGGATAGCCAATACACCCATTACCACCATTTCATTCATCGGTCCCG
>NZ_JAHQUN010000147.1:0-470 GCF_019052485.1 Bacteroides sp. MSK.20.82 | reverse complement strand
TTTGATGAGCAGCATTTCTTTGTTGACTTGGTGTTTTACAATCGTTTGCTACAATGCTATGTGCTTATAGATTTGAAGATAGACAAACTTACTCACCAAGACCTCGGACAGATGCAGATGTATGTCAACTATTACGACCGCTATGTCAAACAAGACTTTGAAAAGCCGACAATTGGTATTCTACTGTGTAAGGAGAAGAACGATGCACTAGTGGAACTCACCTTGCCTAAAGATGCTAACATCTATGCTTCTGCTTATCAACTCTATCTCCCCAACAAGGCTTTATTGCAAGCCAAGGTGAAGGAATGGATTGAAGAGTTTGAAGAAAATGAGGAATTAAAGAAACTGGAAGAAAATAAATAGTATTTATGCAGCCAAAACTGCACAAATACAAACAGAAATACGACGATGGATACAAAAGCGTTACGTCAAAAGATACTCGACCTTGCGATACATGGAAAACTTGTACC
>NZ_JAHQUN010000146.1:0-491 GCF_019052485.1 Bacteroides sp. MSK.20.82 | reverse complement strand
GACCGCCTTAATAGCGGACGGGAGTTGTACATCCAGAAAGGGGGCAGGCTGGGACGGAAGCCGGGAAGCCGGAAAACGGCCGAACAGAGGAAAGAGGAATACCGGGAGGCGATCGCCTTGTTGAAGAAAGGCTACTCGATCCGGAACGTGGCGAAGCTCACGGGAAAGGCCGTTTCGACGATACAACAAGTAAAAAAAGACTTCATTAATAGCTGATTATCGGAACAAATATTGTATTTTTGCAACAAATACGAGTAAATGCACGTAATTAAAAACGAGTATTTGCGCGTGCCTAAAAACGAGTATTTGCACGAAAATAATCAGAATCTAAATAAAAACGGTTATGGCAACAATGGCGGAGAAAATGGCGGCTTCACTGGAGGAATTAAGAAAGCTCCAGGAGAAAGACCGCTGTGTCGTCCTGCAAGGGACGGCCGAGATAGGGAGGACGCATTTAACCCGGCTGTTGGATAACGGCTGGTTGCAGGAAG